>JADYYC010000115.1 GCA_020853835.1 Anaerolineales bacterium | reverse complement strand
TGACCGTCCACGATGTAGAACGTCTCGGCGTGGGTTTTGTGGAAGTGGGGCGGCACCTCAAAGGTGGACAGCCAGCGCCCGATCATGATCGTGTAACGGCCCTCGCTCTGCTCGTTGCTCACGATCAGCTCGATGTCCTCCACCCCGTCCTCCTCGACGACGGTGCGTTGTCCCGCTTTTGAAAAGTAGTATTTTTTGCCCATTTTTTCTCCTTTTAAAATTTTTGCCCTGCACAGGTCAACTTTATAACCTCCTCCGGTTTTAGTCAAGCGGATATTGACAAACGAGGCGCAAAGTTGCAAAATGGGAGCATTGAAAGCGAGAAATGATGAGCATTCAAGTCACCTGGTTGTCACGCGCCTCCTGGTTTAAGATCAAGACGGAAAACACCCTCATCCACATCGACCCCGGTTATACAGGGTATTTCAAGAACCAGGGCGTGCCGGTTGAAGAACTCAAAGACAAAGCCAACCTGATCTTCATCACTCATCCCCACAAAGATCACTTGCAGCCAGAGGCTTTGGAGCTGATCTGCGGGGAAGAGACCCGCATCTTCGCCCCCCAGGCGTGTGTCGAGCGGATCGACCGGCCGGTCAACGTCGTCAAGCCGGGGGATGCGTTCGAGGCCGGCGGGATCAAGGTCAAAACCGTGCCCGCCTACAACACCCCTGAAGGCCGCTCGACCAGGAAAGTCCACCACAAGGGGGATTTCGTCGGCTATCTGATCGCGGTCGAGGGGAAGACGATCTACCACGCGGGGGATACCGATTTCATTCCGGAAATGGCGCAGCTTGGCGAAGTCGACCTTGCCCTGCTGCCAATCGGCGGCACATTTGTGATGGACGTCGACGAGGCGGCCGAAGCCGCGCTTGCCATCCAACCCAGGTTCGCCATCCCCATGCACCGCTCCAGCGTCGACCCGGCCGCGTTCCAGGCGCAGGTTGAAGCGAGATCGAGCGTGAAGGTCCTGCCCCTGAGCCTGGGGGAGGTCTTTCACCTGGACTGACGCGGATCGCCGCTGCTGCCCGTTGGTCGCGCGCCGAACCCCCTCTTTCGGACACGGATTTCCACAGATTCACACAGATAGGGATTATTAAGACTTCCGAAGTCTGTGAGACTTCGGAAGTCTCTCGCCTCCGCCTTCCCTCATTTCGAACCGCCGCCAGGCGGTGAGAAATCTTGGGTTTCGCCATCCAGGATTTCTCCTCGCTCCGCTCGTCGAAACGACAGGAGAGGAGCGGCGCGAGGAGAAATAACGGCGCGAAAGCCCTCTCCCGCTTGCGGGAGAGGGTTGGGGTGAGGGCCTATCTTCGAAACGAAACCCCATTTTCATACACAAATTTCCACAGATTCTCACATATCGCGCTTCTAAGACTTCCGAAGTCTCCGCCCGCGCGCCGCCTTTTCTTGACAAATCACCCCCAGAAGTTTATATTGTAATCAGCAGCCCCCATATCTTCGAAATCCGGCCCTCCTGGGTCGAACCGCGAGGCGGTTGATTTGCGCCAGCCGCTCTGCGGCACAAAAGGGAATGCTCGCGCGCACGGCAAACCAAAAAATCAGGGCGTTTATGAGAGGTTAAATCATGAAGAACAAAACAATTGTACTGGTCGGCGCTTTGGATACCAAAGGCATTGAGTTTTCGTTCGTCCGCGACCTGATCCAGGCGCGCGGCCTCGCCACCGTCGTCGTCGATTTTGGCATATTGGGCGACCCGCCCTTCAAGGCGGATGTCTCTGCGGACGAAGTCGCACGGGCTGGCGGGGGCAGCCTGGATGAGCTGCGCGCCTCTCAGGACAAGACCAGGGCGATGCGGCTGATGAGCGAAGGCCTGGAGAAGGTCGTGCTCAAGTTGCACCAGGAAGGCCGCCTGGACGGGGTCTTGGGCATGGCGGGGAGCGGCGGGACCGCCATCGCCACGGCTGCCATGCGCGCCCTGCCGGTCGGCGTGCCGAAATTGATGGTCTCGACCGTCGCCAGCGCCGACGTCTCCCCCTATGTCGGCACGACCGATATCACCATGATGCCCTCGGTCGTGGACGTCGCCGGGCTGAACGTGATCAGCCGCAGAATTTACGCCAACGCCGCCGGCGCCATCGCCGGGATGGTCGAGCAGGAGACCCCGGCCGTCGTCGAAGAAAGGCCGCTCATCTCGGCCAGTATGTTCGGCAACACCACCCAGGCCGTCGACCATGCCCGTGAGCTGCTCGAGGCGCAGGGCTACGAGGTGCTCGTGTTTCATGCGACCGGCGCCGGCGGGCGCACGATGGAGGGCCTGATCGAAGCCGGGTTCATCGCCGGCAACCTCGACCTGACCACCACCGAGCTCGCCGACGAGGTGTGCGGCGGCGTGCTGAGCGCCGGCCCCGACCGGCTGCTGGCGGCGGCCCGCAAGGGCATCCCGACCGTGCTGGTGCCCGGCTGCGTGGACATGGCGAACTTCTGGGGGATCGACACCGTCCCCGAGAAGTACCGCTCCCGCAACCTGTACGAATGGAACCCCAACGTCACGCTGATGCGCACCAACGTCGCCGAAAACAAGCTCATCGGCGGGATGATCGCCAGGGCCGCCAACCAATCCACCGGGCCGGTGGCGGTGCTGGCGCCGCTGAAGGGCGTCTCTCAGCTTGACAGCCCCGGCGGGGCGTTCTGGGAGCCGGAGGCCAACCAGGCCTGCTTCGAGGCGATCAAGAGCAACCTGAACCCCGCCATCCCGTACATCGAGATGGACAACAACATCAACGACCCCGAATTCTCGGCCAGGGCTGTGGAATTGCTGTTGGGCATGCTGAACCAATGACGATTTCGGATCAAATTCTGTAGAAAGTTGGAGGACGATTATGAAAACGGTTGGAATCCCGCGCAGGGAGATCATCAAGCGGCTGAAGGAGCAGTCGAAGGCCGGAAAGCCGGTCGTCGGCTGCGGGGCGGGCACCGGCATCTCGGCCAAGTTTGCCGAGGCGGGCGGCGCCGACATCATCATCATCTACAACTCGGGGCGCTACCGCATGGCGGGGCGCGGCTCGCTCGCCGGCCTGCTGCCCTATGGCGACGCAAACGGGATCGTGGTGGAAATGGCCGCCGAGGTGCTTCCGGTCGTCAAGCACACGCCAGTGCAGGCGGGGGTGTGTGGAACCGACCCCTTCCGCCTGATGCCGGTGTTCTTGCAGGAATTGCAGCGCATGGGCTTCTCGGGCGTGCAGAATTTCCCCACCGTGGGGCTGTTCGACGGCAAGTTCCGCGAGAACATCGAGGCGACGGGCATGGGTTACGACAAAGAGGTGGAGATGATCGCCACCGCCCACGACCTGGACATGTTCACCACCCCCTACGTGTTCACGCCCGACGAAACGCGGGCGATGGTCAAAGCCGGCGCGGACTTGATCGTCTGCCACGTGGGGCTGACGACCGCCGGCACGATCGGCGCCAGCGTCGCATTGACGCTCGACGAGGCGGTCGCCAAAGTGATGGAGATGGCCGAGGCGGCCTGGGCGTTGAACAAGGATCAGATGGTCATCTGTCATGGCGGGCCCTTCGATGAACCCGAGAACGTCGGCGTCGCGCTGCAGAAGATGCCGGGCGTGATGGGCTTCTTTGGCGCCTCCAGCATCGAGCGGTTGCCCACCGAGCGCGCCATCCGCAAACAGGTCGAGGACTTCAAAGGCTTGAAACTGGCGAAATGACCGCCCCCGCCCTGACTGGATGGCTGATTTGCTAAAAATGCGCAGACCCGTGTTCATCAGGCCGGACGTTCGTTCCAACACCAT
>JADYYC010000114.1 GCA_020853835.1 Anaerolineales bacterium | reverse complement strand
CAGGATTTCCCCGACACCGCTTTCTGGGACGCGCGCGTGCTCACCGGCGCAAATGGCGAAGCAAACGTCGTGGTAACTTTGCCCGATAACCTGACCACCTGGCGCATGGAGGCGAAAGCCGTCACCGAAGACACGCGCGTTGGACAGACCACGATTGATATCGTAAGCACCAAACCGCTGCTGGTACGCCCGCAAACCCCGCGCTTCTTTGTCGTCAACGACCTGGTCAGGATCGGGACTGCGGTAAATAACAACACCGACCAGGCGCTCACCGTAAACGTTGCCGTCCAGGCGGAGGGGCTTATCCTGCAAGGCAATAGCAAGCAGTCCCTGGAGGTTCCAGCCAAACAGCAGGCATACGTGAGTTGGGAAGCGATCGTCGATCCGGACGTTGACCGGGTAGACCTAACCTTCAGCGCAGAAGGAGGCGGGCTGCGGGACGCAAGCAAGCCTCCTATGGGCGCCCTGCCCAACCAGGGCATACCGGTTTATCGCTTCGAAGCCCACGAGACTATCGGGACTTCGGGCCAGTTGAACAGCGAGGGCACGCGCATCGAATCCATCTGGCTTCCAAAAACGATGGACATCTCTTCCGGCGAGCTGCTGATCAAAGTGCAGCCTTCCCTGGCAGCCGGCATGACAGATGGGCTGCAATACCTGGAGAATTTCCCTTACGGCTGCGTGGAACAGACCGTTTCGCGTTTTCTGCCCAATGTGATCACGACCCGGGCGATGAAAACCGCCGGCCTTCAAAGCCAGGAATTGGAGCAGGGTCTTGCAGACCAGGTGAATACCGGTTTGCAGCGGTTGTACAACTGGCAAAATCCCGACGGCGGGTGGGGGTGGTGGAGCGATGATAAGAGCGACCCGCTCAACTCGGCCTATGTTTTGTTGGGGATGATCGAGGCGGGCGCCGCCGGCTATAGCGTCGATCAGGGCGTCGTTTCACGCGGGCTGGACTACCTGCACACTCAAATCGTACCCATCACCGGCTTGAAGGATCCGAGCATCATGAACAGGCAGGCGTTCCTGTTGTACGTGCTTGCGCGCGCCGGCTCTGCCGACGTGAGCAGCAGCGTGCAGCTCTACAGTCAGCGTCAGCGCATGGCGTTGTACGCTCGCGCCTTCCTTACCCAAACGCTCTACACGATCGATGCAGATGACGGGCGGATCGCCTCCTTGCTCTCAGACTTCGCCAGCGCGGCGATCCTGTCCGCTTCGGGAAGTCATTGGGAGGAAGGTAACCCCGACCGGATAAACTGGAACACCGACACCCGCACCACGGCGATCATCCTTTCCACGCTGAGCCTGATCGATCCAAACAGCCCGCTCAACGTGAACGCGGTGCGCTGGTTGATGAGCTCACGCACAAGCGGACACTGGCGAGGCACGCAGGAAACCGCCTGGACCCTGATGGCGTTGACAAACTGGATGGCGGCCAGCGGCGAGATGCAAGCCAACTACTCGTTTGCGGTTGGTTTGAACGGAAGCCGCCTGGGCGGCGGCGCCGCCACCGCCAAAACCATCCGGGACGTGCTCGAGATAAAGGTGGATGCGTCAAAGCTCCTCAGAGATGAAGCCAACCGGTTGGCTTTTGCCCGCGACGCCGGCCCCGGAAACATGTACTATACCGCCCACCTGGATGTTTCTCTGCCCGTAGACCAGGTCGAACCGCTTGACCGCGGCATCATCGTCACGCGCTCATATTACAAGGTCGACGACCTCGAAAAGCCGGTCACCTCAGCGAATGTAGGCGACCTGCTGCTGGCGCGCGTGACCGTTGTAGCTCCATATGCGCTCCACTACATCATGATCGACGATCCGCTCCCGGCCGGCCTGGAAGCCGTCGACCAGTCGCTGAGCACCAGCCCGCAAAGCGTCGAAGTCCCGCAAGAATACTCGAGCAACGACGCCTTCTGGCGCGGCTGGGGCTGGTGGTATTTTTCAAACATCCAGCGTCGCGATGAGAAAGTGCTGCTCTCAGCCAGTTCTCTGCCAGCCGGCACCTATATCTATACTTATCTGGTGCAGGCGTCAACGGCTGGCTCGTTCAACGTGATCCCCACAACTGCACAGGAGTTCTACTTCCCCGAGGTTTACGGGCGCGGCGCGGGTTCGACCTTCGTCGTTGAACCCTGACCCAACCTGCATAAAAAGACCCCGGCGATGATTTCGTTCGTCGGGGTCTTTTTTATTAAGGTTCGAGTCCGATTATTTATCGGCGGCTGGGATATAATTTCGGCTATAAATTGAACTTTGGGAGGTTTTGTCATGGGCTGGATAATTCTCATCCTATTCATTATCGTCGTGTTGATCGTCTGGATCGCCCTCACCCGTAACTCAAAAGATTCTCCGGTGGACATGCCGGTAGGCGAACACGCTCCTACCGCACACGAGACGCCCCTCCGAACTCAAGAGGTCGACCTGGGCGAAACGGCTGCGGAAGCGCCCGCCGCTGGGCTGCCGACAGCAGTGAAACTTGATGACCTCACCATCGTCGAGGGGATCGGCCCCAAGGTAAGCAGCGTGCTCAACAACGCCGGGATCATGACGCTTGTCCAACTTGCCGAAGCTGCGCCTGAGCAGCTCAAAGAGATTCTGGAAAAAGAGGGCCTGCAATTCATGGATCCAGGCACCTGGGGAGAGCAGGCCCGGCTGGCAGCCGAAGGAAAAATGGCCGAGCTGGAGGCGTTACAACAGGAACTCAAAGGCGGGCGCAGAATCGACTAGAGCCGCTTGCGTGGGCTGGTGAGAAGGGGGGGTTATCTCTGCGAGACGTGTATCTCGACTTCGGGGCTGAGGATGGACGTCCCCTCAGGGGTGGTGCCTATCGCCTGAATGGTATGGTTCCCTGCTTCTAAGACCCAATAAAAGAGGTAGGGTTTCTGCGAGACGGAACCGATCGTCACCCCATCCACGCGGAAATCGAGGCGCACAAGTTCTGCGGACGCGATCGCCTCAAGCAAAATCCGCTGGGAGCTGTTGGGGAGGCCGGATGAAAGGATATAGCTACTCCCAGGCGCAGGCGATATGAGCGCCAGAACGGGCGCAGGCTGCATTTCTTGCACGCTGACCGGGACGGCGGCTGTCATCCCCTTGCCCGCCCCGCCCTGCTGCTGCAGATCGGCAAAGAGCGCCAGACCCTGCGCGCGCCCCCAGGACCAGGCCTGCGGCGGCAGGTCAAGCACGACCCGGGCTTCGCGCTGATCGACCGGCGTGTCTGCCCCCGCCAGCGCGCCCGTGCGCCGGTCGAGGAACACCTGCCGGTAAAATGTATCGCGCTGCTGCGGCTGCGTGCCTTCGATAAACCATTCTTTGCGGCGGTAGGGGCATGACTCAGTTGGCAGCAGCCCCGAAAGCGCGCAAACCTCCACCTGCACCAGCCCTTGGGGGCGAACAAACCAATCCTTTGGCCGCCCGGCCAGGACGGTGCGCATAAACTCGTGCCAGAT
>JADYYC010000113.1 GCA_020853835.1 Anaerolineales bacterium | reverse complement strand
CGGCGCGGCATGCCGCGCAGCCTCGAGATGGGCGCCCAATACTGCAATCACGCAGCCTGCCCGGTGCCGGTCGGCATCATCAAGGCGGTTGAAGTCGAATCGAATCTGGCCTTGCCAGCCGACGTTTCAATCAAATTGTCCAAAACCGAGGAATAACCGAGCACAGCTCGAAGGCCGTTTAGAAGCCTTCTTCCTGGGCGTCATCCCGCTCGACGAGCACTTCACGCTCGCGCCCGCCGCCCTGTGCGGGGCCGATCACGCCCATTTCCTCCAGCTCATCGATCAAGCGGGCTGCGCGCGGATAGCCGATGCGCAGCCGCCGCTGCAGCATCGAGGCGCTGGCGCGCTGGCTGCTCCGCACGATCACAACCGCTTGCTCGACCAGGTCATCTTTCTCGGCCAGGGCGTGTTCCTGGGCGATCGTCTCCTCCCAGGGGGGCGAGGCATCCGCCTCCCGGGCGGATTCTACCCAGGTCTTCTGCCAGAAGGTGATCGTCCGCTCGACCTCTGAATCGCTCACCATCACCCCTTGCAGCCGCACCGGCCCAGAGGCCTCGGGAGGCACGAAGAGCATGTCGCCGTGTCCAAGCAGCGATTCAGCCCCCACGCTGTCCAGGATGACGCGCGAATCGACCGACGAAGCGACCGTGAATGCGATCCGGGCCGGGAAGTTAGCCTTGATCAGGCCCGTGACCACCTCGACCCCGGGGCGCTGGGTCGCAACCACCAGGTGAATGCCGGTGGCGCGCGCCATCTGCGCCAGGCGCACCAGCGTGTGCTCGGTCTGATCAGGGGCGCTCATCATCAGATCCGCCAGCTCATCGACCATGACCACGATGTGCGGCAGCAGGCGCTCGTCTCGGCGCCGGCGGATTTTGCGGTTATACGAATCAATGTTGCGCGAGCGCGAGCTCTCCAACACCTTGTAGCGCCGGTCCATCTCGGCCACCGTCCAGTGCAGCACCCCCAGGATGCGCTGGAGCTCGGTCTCCACCTTTCCATACAGGTGAGGCAGCCCGTTAAAGCGCACCAGTTCAACCATCTTGGGGTCGATCATCACCAACCGCAAGTCTTCGGGCGTGTTATTCATCACCAGGCAGGTGGTCAGCGCGGCCAGGCAGACCGATTTGCCCGAACCAGTCGTCCCGGCGATCAGCAGGTGCGGCATGCGCGCCAGGTCTGCGATGTAGGGCGCTCCGGATACGTCCCGGCCCAGCGCGACCGCCAGCGGGGAGTTAGTTTTGTAGAAGGCCTCCGATTCAAGGATCGGGCGCAAACGCACGATCGACGAACGGGCGTTTGGCACTTCGATGCCAACGTACGGCCGCCCCGGCACCGGGGCTTCGATGCGCAGCCGCTCGGCCGCCAGGGCGAGCGTCAGGTCGCGCCCGAGCGCCGAGATCTGAGCCACGCGCACCTTCTGGCGCGCCGCGTCCCCGTTCTCGCCGCTGTTCTCTTTCTCCAAATAGCCCGGCTCGACCGCGAACTGGGTCACCGTCGGCCCCACCCGGAACCCCACCACCCGGGCGGGGATGCCAAACTCGGCCAGCGTTTTCTCGATCAGCCCGGCGGTCTGGTTGATATGGCGCTCGTCGGGGCGGCTGGCCTGCTCGTTGACCAGCATATCAAGCGAGGGCAAGCGGGCGTCGCGCTCGGGCGGCTCGCTGGGAGGGCGATCCTCATCTTCGATCCGAAAACTCTTGCGGAACTGTGGAGGCAGAGCCAGCTTGCGGGGCGCGGCGGGCACCGTCTGCGTGGAGGCCGCTCCTTGCAGCGGCGCTTCGATCACCACCGGCGCTTCCTCGATAAATCGACCCGCCGCGGCTGGGCCCGCCCGCCGGGGCGCCCGCCAGGGCAGCCCGATCGCCACGATCATAGCGAGCAGGAAAACACCCCCCAGGATCGTCCCCAGGACGAGCGGCAGGCCAAGCGGACCGAGCAAAATGCTCAGCAGCTCACCCAGGCCCCAGCCTACCCTGCCGCCATCCAGCCCCGCCTCCGCCCGCATCGGGTCAAGCCCGCCCAGGACGGCCAGCAGGGCCAGCGAGGCAAATGCCGCGATTTCAAGCGCAAACAGGCGCAGCCAGAAGCGACCTTTTAGGCGCTCGCCCTGCGGAGGGCGCAGCACCCACAGCCCAAGCAGCCCCAAAGCCAGCGCCACCCAATAGCTTCCCCATCCAAGAAATTTGTGCAGCACGTCCCCCCACCAGTGCAGCAGCCCGCCCGCCCAGTGCGGCACGGCAAGCGCCACAAGCGTCATCAGCGCCAGCGCGCACAAGACCACCCCCGAGATATCGCGCAGATAGGGCTGAAAGCGCGCATAAACAGTCAATAGATCGAGCGGTGGACTTGCGGGCGCCGGGGGTGGACGAGTTTCCTTTGGCATTGGAGGATATTATAGCATCTTGACCAGGGCTCAACCGGGCTCGCTGCGCGTCGCCAGGTAGATGCCCGCCAGGATGAGCGCCATTCCGGCCAGTTTGACCAGGCTGATTTTTTCTTCGAGCAGGAAGTAAGCCAGGATCGACGAACCTACCGGCTCTCCCAGTACCGCGATCGAGACAAACGCGGCCGAAAGGTACGCCAGAGCCCAGTTATAGGTTGTGTGCCCGATCAACTGCGGCACCAGCGCCAGCGCCAGCATCCAGAAATAGGTCAGCGGAGAAAAACCAAACATCGGCAGACCGGCGGCCCCCACAGCCAGCACGAGCGCGAGCGCGGCCATGCCATAGACCAGGAAAATATAACTCAGCAGCGAAACACCCGAGCGCAGCCCGCGCCCGATGAGCAAGTAGCCGGCTACGCTGAGCGCGCCCCCCAGCGCCAACAAATCGCCTAAAAAGGCGCGCCCGCTCAGGAACTCTTGCGCCGGCGGGCAGACGAACCTGCTGCCATCCCAGAGGCAGACGTCGCTGGCGGCCACGATCACGCCGCCAGCCAGCGCCATCAGCATCCCTACAAGCATGGCGCGCGAGAGCGTTTCTTTGAGCGTGAGCGGCGCGATCAACGCCACCCACAGCGGGGCGGTAGAAACCAGCACGACCGAGCTCGCCACGGAAGTGAAAGCCAGCGAGGTGATCCACAGCGCAACGTGCAGCGCCAGGAAAAAACCGGCGAGCAGCGCCAGGCCCAGCTCGCTCCGGCGAAGCGCGGCAAGCTCTTCCCGCCGGCGCGCCAGCACAAAGGGCGCCAACGCCACCGTCGCGATGATCATCCGCCAGGCTGAGATCGAAAGCGAAGGCGCCTCGGTCTGCGCCAGGCGGACCAGAATGGACGCACTGGAGACAGCCAGGATGCCAATGCCAAGCACCAGGATAGGGGATACAGGGGCGCGGCGCACGCGCCCATTATAAAGTATGATAGGGCGCTCAGGTTCGAGCGCCCTATCATACTGATAACAAAGTCACGTCGCGATTAACTCAGCGCGCAGCCTGATAAAGCGAGTTTACAAAGTCCCAGTTCACAACGCTCCAAAAATTCTTGACGTATTCGGGGCGTCGGTTCTGGTACTTGAGGTAGTACGCGTGCTCCCACACATCCAGGCCCAGCACGGGCGTCTGCCCATCCATGAGCGGGCTGTCCTGGTTAGCCGTCGAGAGAACCTGGAGCTTCTTATTGCCGTCCACCACCAGCCAGGCCCAGCCGGAGCCAAAACGCGTTGCGGCGGCGGTGCTAAATTTCTCTACAAAATTGTCGAAAGAGCCAAAAGTGCTGTCGATCTCGTTTGCCAGAGCGCCGCTCGGGCTCTTGCTCCCACCCGGTGCAATCCAATCCCAAAAAAGCGAGTGATTATAATGCCCCCCGCCGTTGTTTCGAACCGCCGTGCGGATGCCCTCGGGCACCTGGTTGATGTTTCGTAGAATCCACTCAATGGATTTCCCGCTCAGCTCAGGCGCGCCCTCGAGCGCCTTGTTCAAGTTAGTGACGTATGCCCCGTGATGCTTATCGTGGTGAATCTCCATCGTCATCGCGTCGATAACGGGTTCAAGCGCATTAAAAGCATATTTCAGAGGTGGTAGTTCAAACATAGATATCTCCCTTTATCTTGAGTTGATTGAATAAGAACGAAAGACTTTTTTATAATACTATAGCTCATCTTAATAGTCAATTTTTATCGTATAAGAAGTGTATAAGAAAACCCCAGCCTCAACCAACTCTTCAAAATTACAAAATTCCGCCAGCCGGCATGGAATGCTTGACAAAGCGGGAAGGGGAGGCTAGAATTTTCATAATGCAAGTGTTATAATCCAATCCAAAACTACACGAATTACGGTAGTTACAAACTCTCAGATTCATACAGGAGGTTCATCCCATGACCCATATCATCACCACCCTTTGCTTGCGCGACTCAAGCTGTGTGGACGTCTGCCCTGTGGAATGCATTATCCCTGGCAAACCGATTGACGAGTGGCCCTTGTATTACATCGACCCCGATACCTGCATCGACTGCGGGGCTTGCATCCCCGAATGCCCGTTCGAAGCCATTTTCCCCGAAGACGAAGTCCCGGCTGCTTATTCCGCCAAAGGCGGCGAGTTCATCAGCAGGCTTGGCCTGACCGGACACTACGAAGGCGTCAACGAGCACGGAGAGCCGGTCGTGCTCGATTGTGTGCGCGCCCTCGAGCCAGG
>JADYYC010000112.1 GCA_020853835.1 Anaerolineales bacterium | reverse complement strand
CAGGCATCGGAGCGGCGATCTTTTTGCCGGTGGACAAACCCCGGCTGCCCGTCAGCCTGCTGCACAGCCTGGTTGACCTGCACGCCGGTGAACTCGTCCCAATCGCCGCGCCCATGGTGAACGGTCAACGCTCCAACCCGGTCCTTTTTGACCGTACCATGTTCGAGAGGCTCTCAACCTTAACAGGGGACGTTGGAGGGAGGGCGCTCTTCGACCCGTTCCCGCCAACCTGGCTTGTCTGGGATAATCCGATCGATCTCATGGACATCGACACGCCCGAAGATTACAACATGCTGCTTGGTTCGCAGCCCGGGGGCGCAGGTTGATATCGGCTATTGTGCTGGCGGCTGGCTTATCGTCACGCATGGGCAGGCCAAAAATGCTGCTGCCCTGGAAGGATACGACGGTTCTCGGTCAGGTGGTCTCGACCCTGATAGACGCCGGGGTAAGCGAGATCGTCGTTGTCACGGGGGCCAACCGTGAAGAGATAGAAGACCTGTTGCCCGAAAATTCGGCCCGTTTTGAGTATAATCCGGATTACGCCAACGGAGAGATGCTCACCTCGGTAAAAGCGGGTCTTAAAGCCCTTGATCAAAAGAGCCAGGCGGCGTTGATTGCCCTGGGAGACCAACCGCAGATACAGCGGCATGTCATCGAACGGCTGATCGAAGCCTATCGCATCAGCGGCTCGAAAATTGTGGTGCCCAGTTACAGGATGAGGCGAGGACATCCCTGGCTGGTGGACAGGATGCTTTGGTCCCAAATCTTAGCCATCGCGGCGCCTTTGACACTGAGAGACTTCCTTGAAGAACAGTCTGGGTTGATCGAATATCTCACCGTTGATAACGGCTCGATCTTGAGCGATTTGGATACGCCGCAGGACTACCTTCAGGAAAAACCGGGATGATCCACGCCGCCCAACAGCGCACCCTTGCAAACTGTTGCATCTTGTGCTATTTTTGGAACTTGAAGGGTTCTTCTGGTGGAAGGCGCGGATAAACCAATTGGATGGTTGCGGGAGCAGTAATTGATGGGTGTCAGGTCAGTGGTCATCGTTGAAGACGAGCCTGAAACCGCGGATATGCTGGTGGAGATGATGCGCCTGATCGGTTTTCAGACCTATTCATGTCCGACCGGGTTGAAGGCCGTCGACTTGATCGCCGAGAAGAAACCGACCACCATTCTACTAGACCAAATGATGCCGGAGCTCAGCGGGTTGGAAGTCCTGCGTTCATTAAGACTGGACCCCCGCCTGCGGGACATACCCGTGATCATTGTCTCTGCGAAAAGCCTGCCCGCGGATTTAAAAGAAGGTCTGGATGCGGGGGCCGCTTACTATCTCACAAAGCCGATCTCGTTTGTCGATCTGAAATCAGTCGTTGAGACGGTCACATCAAACCTGCCGGGTCTTTCATGAGGCATGAAGTGAGTGAGAAAGGACAAAAAACTCTTCCAGCGCACGACTTTCGAGCGTTCATTGCGATATCTCTGTCGCCAGAAATTCAACGTGGCCTGGGCCAAACCATAGATAGCTTGAAGCATCTCATGCCGGGCGCGCCGGTGCGGTGGGTGAAGCCGCAGAACATTCATCTGACGATCAAATTTCTGGGCAATGTGCCGCTTTCAAATCAAGAAGTATTGACCAGGAGCATGGCGTCCGAAACAGGACGCCACCCGGCATTTGAACTCTCGGTGGGCGGGCTTGGCGTATTCCCAACCATCCGCCGGCCAAAAGTGGTTTGGGTGGGCGTCCAGGCGCCAGACGAACTGACGGCGCTTTACAAAGGCATCGAAAGCGAAATGGCGCGGCTGGGTTTTACCCCCGAGCCGCGACCGTTTTCTCCGCATCTGACACTCGGACGTGTTTCCCACCAGGCGGGCTCAGACGATTATGAAGTTATCGCCAGGGCAATCAAAAATTCCAAAGTGGATTTTTTGGGCGCGCTGCGGGTCTGTTCGCTGGAACTGTTTCGCAGCGACCTCAAGCCAGAAGGGCCGGTGTATTCCAGGCTTTTCTCTGCGCCATTGATGGACCAAGCGGCTTCTTGATTCAATTACTTTGCGTGAGGTGAAATCTGGATACTTTAGAATTTGCGCGATATATTGTCAGTGTGTTGGAAGAAAAAAAGGGGGAAGACATACTGTTGATGGATATTCGTGAGATAGCTGATTTTGCAGATTACTTTGTCCTTTGCACCGGTACAAGCGACCGGATGCTGACGGCGCTTGCCGACGACCTCGTGGAGAGTGTTCGAAAGCAGAAGAAAATTCGGGGGCGCGAAGAGGGGGTGGCAGAGGACGGTTGGATCCTGATCGATTTTGGCGACGTGGTGGTTCACCTGTTCTCGCCCGACCGGCGTGATTATTACCGCCTGGAGGATTTATGGAGCAAAGGCAGAGTCCTGCTGAGGCTGCAATAGCGGGTTCAGATCCGCCCATCCTTATGTCAGGGTGATGAATTATGGAAAAAGCATTTCAAGATTACTACCCAGACGTGTTAAGCTATTGCTATGGCTGCGGACGCCTGAATGAAAAGGGATTGCAGATCAAGAGCTTCTGGGATGGCGATGAAACCGTTGCCAGGGTGTTGCCCCGCCCCGAGCACATTGCCGTTCCAGGCTATGTGTACGGCGGGCTTCTGGCCTCGCTGATCGACTGCCATGGAACTGGAACCGCTGCCGCAACGGCTTACCGGGCCGAGGGCCGGCCGATGGATAGCTCGCCCCCGCTGCGTTTTCTGACGGCCTCTTTACACGTTGATTATCTAAAACCTACCCCGTTGGGGGTTGTGCTCGAAATCCGCGGACGGGTGAAAGAAGTCAAAGACCGCAAAGTGACCGTGGAAGAATGGATCGTGGCGGAGGGGGAAATCACGGTCAAGGGCGAGGTTATCGCGGTCCAGGTGCCGGACAGCCTTTTGGAAAAACTTGTGAGTTAATATTCTACGCGGGACCGAATGTAAGCACACTCAGCCCTTGACAACGATCACAGGTTTCAAGCGCGCCACCTTGTTAGCAATTCCCGCTCCGGCAACCGTTTTTACCACATCATCGACATCTTTATAAGCCTGAGGGGCTTCCTCAGCCAGACCAGCCAGCGAACCAGCCTGGATATGGATCCCGCGCTGAACCAGTTCCTTGCGCAGGTTTTCGCCCCTGACCATCTTCTTTGCTTGCGAACGGCTCATCACCCGCCCCGCGCCGTGGCAGCTCGAGCCAAAGGTGCGCTCCATGCTCTCCTGCGTGCCAGCCAGAACCCAGGAAGCTGTCCCCATGCTCCCAGGCACCAGCACCGGTTGTCCGATTTTAGAATATTCCGCGGGCACCCCGGGAGCGCCTGGACCAAAGGCGCGGGTGGCGCCTTTGCGGTGAACGCACACCGTGATCAACTCGCCATCAACCATGTGTTGCTCGATCTTGCCGATATTGTGGGCGAGGTCGTAAACCTGGAACAGGCGCCAGTTCTTTACTTTGCCGGCCAGGACCTGTTCGAAAGCCTGGCGTGCGTTATGAGCCAACACCTGACGGTTAGCAAAGGCGTAGTTGGCTGCACAGCGCATGGCTGCCAGATAGCTCTGGCCTTCAGGCGAGTCGAGCGGCGCGCAGACCAGTTCCCGGTCGGGCAGCTTGATCTGATAACGTTTGACGACGCTTTGGAACTCATGCACAAAATCGGTACAGATCTGATGACCGAAACCGCGAGATCCGCAGTGGATCTGGACCGCCAGGTTTCCCTCCTGCAACCCCATTGCCTGTGCTGCCTGCGCATCAAAGACCTGCTCGACCACATCGACTTCGATAAAGTGGTTCCCTGCGCCCAACGTGCCTAGCTGGGGCCGGCCGCGATCCTTGGCTCGTTTACTGACGTGGGATGGGTCGGCGCCCTCAACCCGGCCGGTTTCTTCGGTGCGGCGGACGTCCATCTCTGTGGCATATCCTTTTTTCTGGGTCCAATGGGCGCCTTCGACACACACCTTCTCCAGTTCAGCCTCACTCATGCGGATAGCGCCGCTCTCCCCGACCCCGCTTGGACAATGCTGGTTTAACGCCAGCGCCAGGTCTCCCAGCCAGTCCTGAACTGCTTTGTGCTCGATCTGCGTTGCCAGCAGTCGCACCCCACAGTTGATATCGTATCCAATCGCCCCGGGGGAAATCACGCCCTCGGGGTAGCGCGTAGCCGCGACGCCCCCGATCGGAAACCCATAACCCTGATGCATATCGGGCATCACCAAAACGTTGCCCACCAGACCCGGCAGCGTTGTCGAATTAACCGCCTGTTCGAGCGATTTATCTCCCGAGATCTCTTCCAGCAAACGGCGCGTCGCAAAAATGTGTACCGCGCCGCGCATATCGGGGCGGTAAGATTGAGGGATCTCCCATTCGTATTCACTGATACGCCGGATTTCTTTTAGCGGTACCATCGTGTACTCCTTCAAACATCGAATACAATGTTCACCTTCAATCCCTGCTCGGATTGCCGCACTTCGAGTTTATGATAGGTCACTGCTTTGATCTCTTTTTCCAGGCTCGCAAGCGGTTTTCCAACCAGCTTTGCCTGCCAGGCGTCGTCTGTTTCGTGGATTTGAAATTCCTCGAAAACGATTTTTTCTATCTCCAAGATGTAAAGAAGCTCGGTCAGGAACGTCACCAGCAAGGTTTCCGGGTCTTCAGCCTGAAACGTGATCGTTCGCGATTGGCTGGCTGCGTCCCTGGCCCGGGCGCCGCTGACGGCATACATCCCGTGCGCGGCTGTCTCCAATAATTGAGCCATATCCGGGGCCCACACTTCCAATTCCCGGTCGGCGGTGTGCTCGATTTCCCTATAACCCGTTCGTTTCAAATCTTCCTCGCGCTCATACCAAACAGGCTGTCCAGTTGGGTTGCAGGGCATTTGCTTCGCCATAGCTGACCTCCATTGTCCGCGATTTCAGGAACTGAGCCAGGTTGTTCACTTGCCAGGGACATTGATGAGGCTGCCTGAGCTGTCAGGCAAAACCGCGGGCTTATTGGCCTGTCTAGGATGTTTTGACCGCTTTGGTGGCGATGAAAGTCGAGATGTATTGGTCGATCAAATTTTCCGGATCAACGTCTTCGTAAAAACCGTTGATCAGGAAACCGGCCTCGATCTGCCCGCCGATCTGGTCTTCCAGCGTGTGCCCAAACTCCACCGGTTCGCCGCTTTCCAGATGGCGCGCCCGTTTTTCTGGCGGCAAGCTGGTCAGATCCGAGTAGGGGATCGCATAAGTGACTGCCAGCTCGCCCTTCTCTTCCATCAAATTGAAATCAAACAGATATAGAACCGGATTTATAAAACCGGCCAGCATTGTGCCGCCCGGACGAAGGACCCGATAGGCCTCGCGCCAGACCGGTTTCACGTCTGGTACAAAAACGTTGGAGACGGGATGAAAGATCAAATCGAACTGATGGTCCTCGAACATCGATGGGTCCGCCATATCGCCTTCGATCAGCGTTAGCTCAAGCCCCTCGCGCTCGGCGACCATGCGGTCTTGTTGAAGCTGTTTGGGGGAGTTGTCGAGAACGGTCACCACCGCGCCGGCCGCGGCGAACACCGGCGCTTGCTGGCCGCCTCCAGAAGCCAAACAGAGCACTTTGGCTTGTTCCATGCGCGGAAACCAGCTTGCCGGAACTGGACGGGTGGGTGTGAGCAGCACCGACCAAACGCCCTGGCGCGCCAGGGCAATCGCCTGAGGATCCACAGGGATGGTCCAGATGTTGCCTTCAGCCACCTCCCGGTTCCAGGCTTTGCGGTTATAGGCTCGAATGTCCATATCAGCTATCTTTTCTCAGGTTTCGCTCTTTGCTTTTTCGTATTCAGCCAGCAATTCCTGCTCGATCTCGGCTCTCCGGTCAACCATGTATTTGAAGATGCGCTCTTTGTGCACCCCGTTCTGTCCAAACCGGACCGAGAGCCGGTAAAGATCTGTGCTCCGCGAGCCGCTTAGGATCGTGCCGCTGATGGCGATCATTCCGTGTGGCAGTTCAAAGTCGATCTGTATCACCGCGCCCGGTTTGAGCAGCGGAGTATATTTGGCTGAGGGAATGCGGATCCCCGCGCCGCTGAGCGAGATATCCACCAATTCGCCATCGATTGTCTGGTCCTCAACGCCCAACCTGAGCGGGATCGGCGCAGACGGCTCAACCCGGATGATCATTCTTTCTCCCAACCGGCTGCCGAGATAGGAGAATTCGTACAATTGAACTTCGCCTGAGCGAACGTCTACGCTTTGGATCTTCGCCGTTGAAGGCTCGAAGTAATCGCTTCCCAGAATATTGGTTTGAGGGCTGGAGCGCAGGCAAACCAGGCCCGGATCGTGGGTGATCATCGTAACAAGGTCGCCCGCGATTGCTTTGATTTGCGCTTTTGATATGACCGGCACCCCTTTGTAATTGACCATGAGCTCCAAATGCTGTTTCATATCCATTGCCAACCGCAAATCGGAAATTATTTGTTGATTTGATGCCATGCTATCCCCTTTCAAATCTATTGCCGCAGGCAGCTTTGGGCAAATCGAAGACTTTAATAGAATTATACTGATTTTTTCAGAATATGCAGCACTTTGGCGCCACGAATCTGGCCTCTTTTGAGCTCCAGCAAAGCCTGATTGGCTTCTTCGAGCGCGTAGAGCTGATACTCGGGTTTGATTGGAACAGAAGCCGCGATCTGGATAAACTGGCTGACGTCATTGCGGGTTACGTTGGCAACGCTTTTGATCTCCTTTTCAAGCCAGAGGTGGGTGGGGTAGTCCAGGTTCAACAGGTAAGCGATGTCGCTTTGTTCCTTGCGAATCGCGTTAATCACCAACCGTCCACCAGGCGCCAGGTTGCGCAGCGCTTCGACCACCGGCCTCCAAACGGGCGTCGTATCGATGATCCGGTCGAGCGGCACAGGAGATCGATCATCGATGTCGCCCGCCCAATCCGCCCCCAGTTCGCGGGCGAACGCCTGTTCGGAAGGGCTGCGAGTAAAGACATAAACGCGCACATGCTTATACAGGTATTGCACCGTTTTCAGGACGAGGTGCGCTGAAGCGCCAAAGCCCGTCAGACCCAGGTGTTGACCCTCTTCGAGCTGGCTCAGGCGCAGCGAGCGATACCCGATCGCCCCAGCGCAGAGCAACGGCGCGGCTTCGAAGTCGGAAATTCCGGGCGGAATGGGATAGGCGGAGTTTTCCGGAACGGTCATGAATTCAGCGTAACCGCCCGGGGCATCGCGGCCAGTGGCTTGAAATTCTGCGCATAGATTTTCCATCCCCGACTGGCAGAAGCGGCACTTGCCGCAGGAGTTGAAAATCCAGCCAACCCCCACCCGGTCGCCAACGCGGTGCAGGCCGGCCCCAGGCCCTAACGCTTCGACGTATCCCACCACCTGATGACCCAATATCATCGGGAAGTGATCGGGAGGGGTGCGGCCTTCGATCTCGTCTAACTCGGTGTGGCACACCCCGCAGGTAGAGACCCGGATCAATACTTCGCCTTTGTCAGGCGCGGGAAGCGGTATTTCTGCGAGCTTTAAGGGTCTCTTGTCCGTCGACAAATCCTTGATCCCATCTAAGATCATCGCTTTCATTTCAGACAACTCTCTTCAAGCCCGATTGACATATTGACAGGTTGATGCTGAACTGCCCCCTCAGGATAGGATTGTGAACGCCAGGCCGAGCAGTATAACCTCTCTACCCTGTGCGAACTAATGATGGTATTTCAACTATCTACTGGTTTGAATTCCAGGTCCGTTTCATCCTCTTTATCCTGCGTTTCATCTTCTATCGGCGTAGACGGCGCAGGCATGGAGAAGGGTTTTGTTTCGGACATCTGTATGCGCTCGAGCTTTTGTCGAGCTGCATCCATCTCCTCCTGTAATCGGCTGAGATTGCCTTCAAGATCAGCCATTTTCTTGCGCAGCTGACGGATTGTCCAGCGCGCCCTGATATTGGAGGGCATCGAGACAAAAATGCTGATGAGCGCGCCGGCAACAAGCGCTACGAGGAGGATGAGCGCCAGAGATCCTTGAAAGTCCCAGATGGCGAACGAAACCGTGGCCATGGAATTGTTTTGGACGGCAAATATGACCGCAAGGATGGCAATGAAAAGGGCAAAGACCAGAAAAATTTGCATACTGATCACTCCTAAACATGGGGCGGGTGGGAATCGAACCCACAAGGAGTATCACCTCCGGAGGATTTTAAGTCCCCTGCGTCTGCCTGTTCCGCCACCGCCCCTGGTGTGTGGCTTTATTTTAACCTGAGATCACGCATGGTCAAGGGGGGAATGAGAATTATCCGCCCCGACCGGCAGCGCGCTTCTGCATGACGGCTTTGCGCGAGGCAAAGTGGGCCCAAAATCCTGAAAGCCGGTTGTGCGGGACCGCGTTCTGGATGGCGCCGCGCAGGCTTTCGGCGTCCGCGAATTCATCCAGCATCATGGTCGCCCTGCCTAATTCGGGGATCGAGTGCGCATCGGAACCTGAAGTACCGGCGAGGCCATGTTCGCGCGCAAAGGCCTCCGCCTGGCGGTTGAAACCAGGCCACATGCAGCGTGAATTGTATGTTTCGATGGCGTCAATAAACGGGAGTATTTTTAGCAGCTCCTCCCGCCCCCAGGGAGAGCGCATTGAGTCGAATGGGTGCGAGACGCTGATAAACGCTCCTTGCTGCTTCAACAGGTCAATGGCTTTGAGCGGTTCGAGGTAGGGCGGCACCTCTTCTTTGACGAAAAATGCCAGCAGCTCGCTGACGGTGGTTTGGATCTCTTCCCCAACGATCACCAGGGCCGGGTCTATTGCCTGTGCGGCGAGCGCCCCACGGATGGTGTTGTGGTCTGTGACCGCGACGCGATCGATGCCTTTCTTGCGACAGGCTGCGATGAGCTCTTCGACGGAGGTCAGGCTGTCGAATGAATGGATGGTGTGGCAGTGAAATTCCACGCGCAGCATTAAAAACTTTCCCTTTGCTCGACCTCGTATTTATCGAAAGAGGCCCTCATTTCCAGGCCCAGCAAATCTGGCGAGAAGGACCATACCGCCAATCCGAGCAGCGTGCCAAACCAGATCGTGGCGAACCGGATCATGAGCGTGGCGGCCGCGGCAGTCGCAGCATCCAGGCCGGCTAACAAGGTCAACATCCCCGCAATCGAAGCCTCGACCGCCCCCAATCCGCCTGGCAGCGTGGAGAGGCCTCCGACCAGGGTCGAGAAAGCCAGGATGAAGACCGCGTTTGCGAGCAAGCGTAAACTCGGTTCCTGACCCAGGCCAACCAGGATCAGGAAAAAACCGATCCCTTCGCAAAGCCAGGCGACGCTTCCCAGACTGATCGCCAGTAACGCCGCCCGTGGCCGAAACAAGACGTAACTTCCCTCATAGAACTCGCGCAGCGACCGCGCAAAGCGGCCAGCCAACGGCAACCTGACCAGCAGGTCCAGCAGCCAGAAGGCCAGCGGTTTAATTTGTGAGACGATCACAATTCCAAGCAGCACGAGGAGCGCAGCCGCAAACGCGGGCCAGAACGCCGGGTACGCAATGACACCCAGCGTGGATAAAACGATCACCGCCAGCCCGTCGCTTATGCGCTCGGCCGCCACTATGGCGATCCCGGCTGCGGTTGGGACCGCGCATTCACGGTTCAGCCACACCCCCTTCAAAGCTTCGCCCACCTTAGCCGGGGTGAGCGCGAGCGGGAAACCCGCTACGAAAAGGCGGGCGCTTTTCCGTCTCGGGTAACCCTTGACGCCGATTTGCCCGATGTAGAAGTGCCATTTTTGAAATCGCAGGAAGTAATTGGTGAGGGTGAGCCCGATGACCAGAGGCAGTAATTTCCACTGAAATGAGAAAACCAGCTCGCCGGTCTTGCGCACATCGCCGATAAAGAGCATGGCCAGCACAACGATGAAACCGAAAACCAACCCGAT
>JADYYC010000111.1 GCA_020853835.1 Anaerolineales bacterium | reverse complement strand
GGATCGTCGAAGGTGCAGTTCAAACCGCAAAAGCCCGGGCTGCCTGGCTCAGTGGTGAGTGGCGCTCTTTGTGCGCACGCCGCTCAACTCTCCCCCTGGCTATCTGACATCTTTTGCCTGCACACGTAGTATCGTTTCTTCTGCCCCACCTCCTCTGAACAACCTGGTCTAAGCTGCGTTTGTCATTCGTTCCGCGTCCATGCAATCACCCGCATGCGAAAAATGGGCTGTTAGGTTCATCAGTTTCATATTCTATGGTTCTTTTCAAGTGATTCGCGAAGGTTAAGAGATACCGCAAGAACGTCATAGCCTGAAACCGGGCCTGGGTATTTCTCGGGAGGGCTTCAATGAAAAACTTGGTCAACGTGAACCTGGTTGGGGATTGGGAAAGCTTTCAGATCGCGCCCGAATCGCACAGCCGGTTTGCGTATTTCCTGCTGAAGAGCATCCTGGATCATACCCTGGCATTTATAGCCATCCTCTTTTTCCTGCCTTTGATGCTTTTGATCGCCCTGTGCATACGGATCGACTCGCCCGGCCCGGCGATCTTCGTTCAACAAAGGGTCACGACCAAAAACAACAGGCGCAATCGGGGCAGGAACCCCGAAATCGTGTTTTTTCCCTGTTTCAAATTCCGATCGATGATTCAAAATGCCGACCCGCTCCTTCATAAATCTTATGTCAAAGCCCTCATCGAAAACGACCGGCAAACGATAGAAAAAATCGAGGGGGATGAGAACGCAATGCACAAGCTGACCAGGGATCCGCGCGTGACGCGGTTTGGTCAGTTTCTGCGCAAGACAAGCCTGGACGAGCTGCCTCAGTTGTTCAACGTTCTGAGGGGCGAGATCAGTCTGGTCGGCCCACGACCGGCCATTCCGTATGAGCTCGAAGCGTACAAGCCCTGGCATTTTCAGCGGTTTCTGGCAAAACCCGGTGTAACCGGTTTATGGCAGGTGTCTGAGCGAAACCACGCAAATTTCGATGAGATGGTTCGTCTGGACATCGAATACATAGAGAAACAATCCTTGTGGTTAGATCTGGCGATTCTGTTTAAGACCCCATTTGCAGCCCTCTCTTGCAAAGGGGCAGCCTGAAAGGAGGAGGGAAAATGAGTACCAGACGCATTGGCGTGATCGGGTGCGGTTACTGGGGCCCCAACTTGATCCGTAATTTCGTCGAAATCCCAGATTCGGAGGTGGTGGTTGTGGCGGATCTGCGCCCGGACCGGCTGGCCTTTGTCCAGGGGCGCTACCGGGGGGTTTACGTCACGCAAGATTACCGCCAGTTATTCGAGATGGGCCTGGATGCGGCGATCATCGCGACCCCGCCCGCCACGCACCACGCCCTGGCATACGACTGTCTGGAGCACGGCCTCCACGTGATGGTCGAGAAGCCGCTCACGCTCAAATCTCATGACGCGGAAGAGCTGGTTCAACTGGCGGAGCAAAAATCGCGCGTGCTGATGGTGGGCCACACCTTTGAGTACAATGCCGCGGTTTTGAGGCTTAAACAGTTGATAGAAAGCAGGGAACTGGGCGAGGTTTATTACATCGACGCCGCCCGGCTGAACCTGGGGTTGTTTCAATCAGACACGAACGCGCTGTGGGATCTGGCGCCGCATGATATCTCGATCATCCTGTTCCTGCTCGACAGCGTGCCTGTATCCGTGCGGACGAGCGGTTCATCCTGCGTTCTGAAAGGCGTCCACGATGTCGTTTTTATCCACCTGGAATTCGCCAACTGCATCTCCGCGCACATTCATGTAAGCTGGCTGGACCCCTGCAAAGTGCGGCGCGTGACGGTGGTGGGGAGCCATAAAATGGCGGTCTATAACGACGTTGAGAACCTGGAGAAGATCAAAATCTATGACCAGGGCGTGGAGTTGCCCGAATCGACCAACAGCTTTGGAGAGTTCCAATGCTCTTACCGCTATGGCGACATTTTGATCCCGAATATCCGATTCAGCGAGCCGCTGCGCGCTGAATGCCAGCATTTCCTGGACTGCATCAACCAAAACGTCACACCTCGCACCGATGGGCGCAGCGGATTGAACGTGGTGAAAATCATGGAGTCAGCCCAGCAATCGCTAGATCACGGGGGCGCGGAGGTTGCGATCTTGCCAACTTCTTTCACGCAGATGCCCGCGCTGGGTGCCATTGAATTCTCCGGGGTTGAAGGTTCACTCGGGTAAGCGCCCAAATCAGGAGATGACATGATGAACATCCCGCTCGTTGACCTGAAGCTTCAATATGCCCCTCTCAAAGAAGAGATACTCTCGGAGATTTCGAAAACCCTGGATGGAATGCACCTGTTTCTTGGAGAGAACGTCCAGGCGCTCGAAAAGGAATATTCCGCATTCTGCGGTGTCAAACATGCGATCGGCGTGAGCGATGGCACTCAGGCGCTGCACATCCTGCTGCGGGCGTTTGAGATCGGCCCTGGCGACGAGGTGATCACCGTCTCGCACACTTTTATCGCGACGGCAGAAGCGATCCTGCTGGCGGGCGCGCGCCCGGTCTTTGTGGACATCGACCCTCACACAATGCTGATGGATGTGAGCCTGGTGGAGCAGGCAATCACGCCCCGCACGCGCGCCATCCTGCCGGTGCATCTCTACGGTCAGACGGTGGATATGGACCCGCTGCTCAGCCTGGCATCTCGATATGGGCTGGCGGTCATCGAAGACGCCTGCCAGGCGCACGGCGCGACTTATAAAGATCGCAAAGCGGGGAGCATGGGTGACGGCGCGGCGTTCAGCTTCTATTTTTCAAAAAACCTTGGCGCATACGGCGAAGGCGGGATCATCACGACCAACGACGACGAAATCGCCCGCCGCGTGCGCATGATCCGTGACCATGGCTCGGCGCAAAAATACCACCACGACCTGCTGGGGATGAACGCCCGCCTGGACGAGCTCCAAGCCGTGGTCCTGCGCGCAAAGCTGCCGTACCTGGAAAGTTGGAACGAGAAGCGCCGCCAGCACGCGGCGCATCTCAACGCGCTGCTCAAAAATGCGCCAGTGTGGATCCCGTTCGAACGCCGGGAGAACTGCCATGTCTATCACCTGTACGTGATCCGCTGTAAAGAGCGGGACGAACTGTTGGCGCACTTGAAAGAGCATGGCGTGTTTGCCGGCGTGCATTACCCGATCCCGGTCCACTTGCAGCAAGCCGTGCTCGATCTGGGCTATAAACCGGGCGACTTGCCCATAACGGAACAGGTCGTAGGTGAGATCATCTCGCTCCCGATTTATGCGGAACTGACCCAGGAACAGATCGAGTACATGGTGGACGAGATAGACGCTTTCTACGCCTGAGTTCAAAATGGTCGATTGAAAACCCTTTCACACAAGGCGAGAGCTTGACCGGAGAATGAAACGATCAGTAGTGGGAGACGGGTGAGGAAAAATGAATATTGAAGAAGAACTGGTCACCTATCTAAAAGTGCTTTGGCGCTACAAGTGGATGATCGCCGCATGCGCGATCATCGCCGGGGCGGCAGCTTTTGGGATAAGCCGCCAATTGACGCCGGTCTACTCGAGCACTGCGATCCTGCGCGTTCCTTCTTCGCCGGGGGGGGCGTCCGATTATATCTACCTGTCTTCGCTCACACGGTTGACCAACACGCTCGTCGAGATCGCAAACAGCGACGCCAGCCTGGATGCGGTTGCCAAACAGTTCGGGCTGGAAAAACCCCCCAAAGTGGAGGCCGAGGTCGTGCCGGAAACAGAGCTGATCACCATCAGCGCCTCTGATCCGGATCCAACGCGGGCGCGCGATATCGCCAACGCCATGGTCGAATTGTTGGTCAAGGAGAACGCGCAGTTTTACGGGGGAGATACCCCCAGCGCGCGCGAGATCCTGGAGGGACAGTTGAGCCAAGCCAGGGCTGACCTGGATGAAGCATTGTCGAATTATGACAGCGCAATCCGCTGCAACGATTCGGCTACAGCCATGCCCCCCGCCAGCTCCAGGATCCATTGCCCAAATTCGGAGACAGCGGCGCGCATCATGAGTGTGCGGCAGCAGATCTATGCGGACTTGCTGCAAAAATACGAGACCGCTCGGACCAGCGAGGAGCTACGTGCAAGCGCCATCACCGTTGTCGAATACGCCAGCATCGCCAAAAAACCTGCCACGCCAAAAGTGCCGCTCAACACTGCATTGGGCTTTATGGCGGGGCTGATCACGGGGGTAATACTCGCCTTCCTGTTCGAAGCCATGGACGACACCCTGCGCGGGGTCGAGGACGTGCTCTCGATGACTGCGCTGCCCATCATCAGCCAGATCCCCAACCGAAAGCGGGCTCCGTTCTCGACGGTCGATCTGCCATTTTCTCACAATGGTCACCTCCTGCCAATGCCAGCCTTCCACCATTTGAGCGCCCGCCTGCTTTTGTCCGAAGATTGGCCCAAATCCGCCTCATTCCTCATCACCAGCCCAGAGCCAGGCGCGGGCAAATCGCATATTGCAGCGAATCTATCGATATCCCTGGCGGAGGGTGGGCACCGGGTGGTGTTGGTTGACATGGATTTTTATCGCCCAAGCCTTCACCTCCTTTTTGACCTGAGTAACGAAAAAGGCGTGAGCGATTATTTGAGCGGGGATATTCAATTAGAAGACGCCCTTCAAGAAGTCCGGTCGCCAAACCACCGCGTCGCAACAGCCGGCTCCAGCCTGGACCGGATATCCGAATGGCTGGCGCCGAAAAACATTGGAGACCTCTTCGAGAGCCTGAGCAGGGATGCCGATTATATTTTGATCGACGCCCCGGCGTTCCTGAGCACCGCCGATCCAGCCCTGATCGCCTCGCAAGCAGATGCCGTCATTCTGGTCGTGGCGCGCCGAAAGACTGGAAGGAAGCAACTACGCCTCGCTCTACAACAGTTCGCCGAGCTCAACATCAAGGTGGCCGGCATTGTTCTGAACAGAGTGGCCAACGCGCGGATGTACACCTATTATTCGGAATACAAATCAAAGGAGAGAAAGCCGAAGGGTCAAGCCACCAGGTCTGAACCCATCGAAAAAGCGGAACATGCGAACGAAGGTTGAATTTCACCTTTCTGAGGTACGATGATCGATTTTAAGCGCGTTGCGCAATTGCAGCATCTTGTAGACCCGCTGAGAATCCCATACGGCTTCGCCTCCAGGGCCTTGAGGATAGGGCTGGTGGCGCTGGCCGGCATAGGGGTGGGACTGGCCGTCATCGGTTCTACGTATTACGCGGAAAACGCCAAATTGATCGTCGGATTAGTTGGTGGCCTCGCCTTTATTCTCCTGACGATGCGCTGGCCCGAATTCGGCATCCTTTCTTTCGTCGCCCTGTTGAGCGGTCTGATCAGCCTGAGCTGGCTTCCATTGCTGCGCCTGGGCCCCATCAGTCTTCACATCTCAGACATGATGCTTTTATTCTTGCTGGGGCTGGTTTTTCTGCGCGCCACTTCTCAGCCTGGCTACAAACTGATTGGATCGCCTCTTTTAATCCCCCTGCTGCTTTTCATCGGCGCGTTTCTGCTCTCGGCTGCCAACGGCCTCATGCTGCACAACGTCGGTTTCAACATCATTTTACGGACCGTTCGAGTGCTGATCTTGTGGGTCGTCTTTATTCCCACCCTGCAACTGGTGCGCGACGAGCAGGCGCTGCGGCGGTTGCTGGCTGGCCTGGTCATCTTCACCGTCGTTTTGTTGATCGGCGTGCTCTTTCCCAATAAATTCGAACCCCTGCTTTACATAGAAGAGCGCCAGGCGGGAACGGGGTCGCAGATGTATTCCGATTTTACCCGTGTTTACTTTGCGGGCGACATGATCCTTTATGCGATGATTCCCGTGATGGTAGCCTCGCTCGCCATTATCAAAAAAGGGAGGCAGTTCTGGAGAATTGGCCTGCTGGCTCTCCTGGTGTATTGGGCGTTTAAGACGTTCTTCCGCCAATACTGGATAACGCTTTTGATCGTCTGCATCTTGCTCCTCGCCTTTCTTTCGAGCCAGGAGCGCCTTCGCCTGTTCAAACGCCTCGCTCCAGCCATCTTACTCGGTATGCTGATGCTCGTTGTCCTGGTCTCCGTCTATCCGAGCCTGATCGATCGCGTCGCCTATGTCCTGTCAGATCGTATCGGATCTCTGCTGGAAGACCCTTTCAGAAGGGAGGGCAGCCTGCAGTGGCGCGTGATCGAAACGCATTATGCTCTGCGCCAGTTCAGCCGCCACCCCCTGTTCGGCATTGGTTTAGCCAATCGGTATCGCCCTCCTATGGAATCAGAGGCCTCTGCCATGTACGGCGGATGGGCTGCCAAGTATGTAGAAAACGGGTATCTGTATATCGCAGTCATGATGGGGCTGGCCGGATTGATCCCCTTTCTCTGGCTGAGCGGGGCCTACATCACCCGCTTTCTGCACTATCAAGGCGAGGTTCGAGACGAGAATCTGCGATCCTTTTACCTGGGCTTCGGGATGGCCTTTTTGGGCATGGCAGCCTGCAACCTCGCCTCGCCAACCTTTGTCATTGGCACCCGGCTGGTGTTCTTCCCGTTGATCATGGCTATCAGCGAAGTGATCATCCGGCTGGAACGGCAGAAAGGCGCACGCACAAATGATCTCGACCCGCATCTCACTGACCCTTCAGGCGGCCTCTCGAAAATTCCCGGAGGCTTGTGATGCAAAGGCGGATCACGAAGGATCTGTTGACCTACCTGCCGGCAAAGGCGTTGCCGGCGCTGGCGGCATTTATCACAGTGCCGATCTACACCCGCCTTTTCCCGCCCGCTGACTTTGGGAACTTTGCGCTTGCAACCGCCGCCGCGGAATTCTTGCTGCTTGGAACAACCACAGGCTTTGGTCAGGCGGCGGTCCGCTTCTTCAGCGCCTACCAACTCAAGTCCGACCTGGCGAGTTATTTCACAACCGTCTTTGGCAGCATCGGGTTGATCACGTTTGTTGCAGCAGGCGGCAGCTCTGTCCTGCTATTGCTCCTCCAACCCTTGATCTCAGCCGATCTTTATCCTTTACTGTGGGCGGCGGTCGTGCTCTACATTGCGAGCGCTTTCAACGCCACGCTGATGGATGTGCTGCGCGGTGAAGAGAAAAGCCGCTGGTACAGCGTTATCTGGACCGGCCAATGCTACAGCGGGATTGTTTTCGGCCTGATACTCGTGCTGGGCTTCGGAATGGATATCCGCGGGTTGATTTGGGGGCAGACGCTGGGCCTGGCGCTGATGATCGCGCCGCTGATCTGGCTTACCACACGCCCAATTGCGCTCCGCCAGGCTTGCTACAACCCGGACAACTTCAAACAGATCTGGGCGTTTGCATTGCCTTTTACGATCGGGAATCTGGCCTTCTGGACATTGAGCCTTGCAGACCGCTACATTGTAGAGCTTTTTCGCGGCAGTTACGAGGTGGGTCTGTATTCGGTTGCGGTTAAGATCTCGTCGCGCAGCATTCAGCTCCTGGTGGGGTTGTTTTTCCTGGTCCCCGCCCCGATCATTTCCCGCCTCTGGGAGGAAAAAGGCCGGCAGGCGACGGAAGATGCGCTTACCGCGTTCACGCGCATGTTCTTCTTGATGGTCATCCCCGCCGTGGTTGGGCTGACTGTAGTTGCCGCGCCGCTTCTCCACCTCCTGGCAGATGAGGCCTATTACGCCGGTTATCCAGCAATCTGGCTTGCTGCCATCGCAGCAATGGGCCTCGGTCTGAGCGATTTGGGCAGCAGCGGCTGCCTGGTGACCAACCGCACACGATTGATCGCCAGGAATCAGTGCCTGGCAGCCGGGGTTGGCCTGCTTTTGAACTTCATCCTGGTTCCGGCTCTCGGTTTCATCGGCGCCGCATTGAGCGCTTTGTTCGCTTTCTCACTCCTGGCCGTTCTCCAGGCGCTCACCTCCGCGCGTTACCTCACCTGGCGCTGGCCGCTTTCATCGCTCTGGCGTGTGCTGGCAGCCTCGGCGGCCATGTCCGCTGTAGTTCTCATCCTTCAAACCGGCGTGCGCTCAGACACAACACTCTGGCAGGCGGTCAACTTGCTGCTGTCCATCCTGGCAGGCGCGTTAATTTACGGCCTGGTTTTAATGGTCCTGGGCGAGATCACGCTGTCAAAACTGTTTGATATGATCCGCGTCGATCATCATCAAAGAGCTTCCAGCCTGGCAGCCGATGAGAGGGGGCAAGAATGAAATGAAGCCAGACCTGTTTGAAATCACCGACACAAGCCTGGGGTGTCTTTCGGGCGATTTCCTGTATATCGCGGGAAGCGATCTTTACAACCGGTTGAACCAGCCATCCCAGCACATGCCGTATCACCTGGCAAGGCATTTAGAGCGGATGGACCTGGTTGGCTATGTCCGGTTTTATGATGGCCCGCCTGCCCCAGCAAGCCAGCGCCTGGCCCAGGGGGTTCGGAATATCGCCTTTAATCGCTTGAGCGTCCATGACGGGGGCCGCCTGCGGACGATCACCGCCCGGCGCCTGCGCCTCCCTGGAGTACTCGATCCACTGTTGCAGGATTTATGGCTTTACATGCTGATCCGGCCGCATTTAAAGCGCCGTTACCGCCTGGGCGTGGTAGATGGGCCCGAAAGCGCCGCGCTGGCGTTGCTGCTCAAGAAAAGCGGGCGCGTGCCGCTCCTGATCTACTATGATATTGATTATTATCCGGGGGTAACCCCACGGTTTGCGGGGGTTCTCTCCCGCCGGGAACAGCTCTGCTGCAAGATCGCCGATGCGGTGGCGTCTGTAAGCCGGCCACTGGCCGCGCTGCGCGAGCAGCAGGGGGCTAAGTTGACTGCGGTTATTCCCAACGGCGTCGATTTCTCGCGCTTCCACCATGCCAACCTGATCCGAGGCGGTCACCCGCCGGCGATAATATACACCGGCAGCCTGGATATGCGCTGGGGGGTCGACCTGCCGATCCGGGCTATGGTGCTGCTCCAGCGCCAGATGCCCGACATCCGGCTGTTGATCGCCGGCGGCGGGCCTTCCGAGGGCGAGTTGCGCCAACTGGCAGGTTCTTTAGGGGTGAACGATTGCATCCACTTTGCGGGATTTGTACCCCACGCGGCATTGCCGGACCTGTTAGCCCAGGCGGATATCGGGATCGCCACTTCACGCCAAAATGACTTTCGGCGCTACGCCTCCCCGCTCAAAATCGTCGAATATATGGCCGCGGGGCTGCCGGTGATCTGCTCCGGAGGCGGCGAGGCGGAAAAGATGATCGACGAATCTGGGGCTGGCATGAATATCCCCTTCGAGCCGGAAGCGTTCGCCGCAGCCGTATGCGCCATGTTTGCCGCCCCGGCCAGCCTGGAAGCTGCGCGCCAGGCAGCCATTCAATATGCCCGCTCTCGGAGCTGGGATCAGCTCGGGCGGTCGATGGCTCAATTGGCGCAGCGGGTGATCAGAGACGCGGATCGTCATCAGGCCGCCGCGACTGTTGTCCAATACCGAGGTGATTGATGACCCCTCTCACTGCCAAAGTTGGAATTGTACAGGTTCAAGATATCGATGACGACGCGCTCGTGCGGTCAAAAACGTTTGAATTGCTGGAGCTGCTGCGCGCCAGCATCCAAATCCCGGAGGAGGCGGGCGTCGTTGTCAAGGTCAATTTGTGCCTGCTGCTGGACTGCGAGACGGGCGCAACCGTCGATCCGCGCCTGGTGAAATACCTGGCAGAGTGGCTTCTGGAAAATTACAGCATCAAAGAGATCATCGTTGCCGAATCGGACGCAACCGCCCTCGACGCAGACCGCGCCTATTACGGGCTGGGGTGGGATTGTCACCTGGCTGAAGTGCCCAGAACGCGTTACCTCAACCTGAGTTGCGACGCACGCCTCAAGCTCCAGGTGAACGGGCTCTTTTTGAAGGAAGTGGAAATGTCCAGGACCTTTATGAAAGCGGACTACTTCATTTCCTTTGCCAAACTGAAAACCCACTCGATGGAGGGTATCTCGGGGATCATGAAAAACCAGTTTGGGGCGCTGCCCGAGAAGCTCAAAGTGGTCTACCATCCTCACCTGGCTGAAGTGATTTGCGATGTGGTGAGCGTCAGGCCTCCGGACCTCTGCCTGGTGGACGGCTTGATTGCGCATGAAGGTCCGGGCCCTGTCGCTGGCATCCCCCGCCTGATGCGATTGGTCATCGCCGGGACAGACGCGCTGGCGACGGACCATGTATGCGCCCGCCTGATGGGTATGAACCCGCGCCATATTCCCCACCTCAGGCTCGCGGCCGAACATCAGATCGGAACCAGCCGTTATTCAGTTCTGGGCTGTCGGGTTGAGGATGTCGCAGAACATTTCGATTTTATCCCGCGCTGGCGGCGGGCCTGGATGTGGCTGAGGGAGCGTGCTCAACATGCCTGAGACCTCAATCCCGCAAAAGCTGCGAATTGGCATGATCGGGCTGGGCGGCATCGCCACGCGATCACACCTGCCGGCTTTGGCCGCCCTTCCCGATGTCGTGATCCAGGCAGGCGCGGAAATCGACGCTTACCAGGCCGCTCGCACACAGCAGCGATTCGGGATCCCCAAAATCTACGCCGACTATCGCGCACTGATAGAACAGGAGCCGCTGGACGCCGTGTACGTCTGCCTGCCAAACGCGCTGCACCACGAGGCGGCAAGCGCCGCGCTCCAGCGCGGCCTGCATGTGTACTGCGAGAAGCCGGTGGGTTTATGCCCCCAGGAGGCGCAAGACCTGGCGGAGCAGGCAGAAAACGCGGGGCTTGTGCTTATGCCCGGCTATCACCTCCGCTTTCACGAACACTTCCTGCGCGCCCGAGAATTGATGAGACAAAGACGCCTGGGCAAGATACTGCAGATCCAGGCGAGCGCGATTTATTCCGGTCCATACCGCGGCTGGGATCCCAAGAGCGATTGGCACTTTGACCCTCGCAGCGGAGGGCCGCTGTACGATTGGGGAAGCCACCTGATTGATCTGCTGGTCTACATCACGGGGCTCGAGATCGAAACCGTCGCGGTGGAGGCGCAGAAATCGCTGCCCGGCCTGCCGCTCCAGGATAACATCGCGGCAACCTTTCAAGCGCGCAACTGCATCGTCGGCACACTCAACATCGCCTGGGGAGGGCGCGGCAACCTGCTCATGCTCCAGATCCACGGCACGTCCGGCAGCCTGCTCGTCTCGGACGAGTATTACGAGCACCGGACACCGCAGGGTGGAGGGTTGAACAAGCTGGGAACATTGCTCGGTAACGCCCGTGAGATCCTGACCCAGAAGGCTGGCGCTTTCATTCGCCATAAATCAAGCGACACGATTTATCTCAAAGCAGCCCAATGTTTTATCGCAGCCATCCAGGGCAAGGCTCAAATCCAGCCGGCCATGTGGGATGCCGTTCACGTGCATCAGGTGCTCACCGCCATCGCAGCCTCGCTGGAACAAAACAGGCCCATCAGCACGGGCATGTTGAGCGTCAACATGGAGCGGGCATGCGCATGATCCCGATCCTTATGTACCACCAGGTGGCAGAAATTCCGAGGAGGCTGGATCCGCTCGGGCTGGCGGTGCCGCCAGACCAGTTCCTTGACCAGATGAGCTATCTCTCGCGCCGTTCTTGCCGCTGTCTCAGCCTGGCCGAGGCAGTGGACTATCTGTGCAGGGGTGGGCGGACGCCGGAGCGTTCCGTCGTGATCACCTTTGACGATGGCTACCAGAGCGTTTTCTCGCATGCCTGTCCAATCCTGGAGAAATTCGGGTTCACCGCCTCGATATTTCTGGTTGCGGGGCGCATGGGCGGTAAAAGCAACTGGGAAGGACAGGATGAGGCGCGCGCCGAACTCTTGATGTCAGAGGAGGAAGCGCGCGACCTGGCCCGGCGCGGGTTTACCCTGGGGAGCCATACCTTCAGCCACCCCCGTCTTACCCAGTTGAGCGATGAAGCCGCGTTCGAAGAAATAATGGGCTCCAGGTTGTTGTTGCAAGACGTGCTTGGACAGCCGGTCGCCTTTTTCTCTTATCCCTATTCCGACGTCGACGCCCGCCTCGAAGGGATGGTCGAGAAAGCCGGCTACACGGCCGCGTGTGGGGGATACTATGGCCCGTGTAGCACGTTCAACCTGTGGCGTATCCCTTGCCTGAGAGACGAGACGGCCCTCTCTTTCACGTTGAAGGTTAATGGCGGGTACACTCAATGGACCGCCCTGCACGAATCCGCTCCAGGGCGGATTCTCCGCCAAAGCGTTCATTCGCTCCGAAAGCGGTTGAACCTCCGCCGCCCCCGCCAACCGGTTGTTCTGAGTCATGGCTCCGAGAGAGAGATAGAGAGGGGACCATGATCGAGCTGTCCGTCGTTTTGATCAGCAAGAACCAGGAATGGAATATCGCCCGCCTGATCGAGTCCGTTCTCCGAGAAACAGCCCCCTTTGCCTCGAAGGAGGTTGTGCTGGTAGATTCGGCTTCAACCGACGGGACAACGGACATCGCGGCCCGCTACCCCATCGTCGTCTTGAAGCTGCACCCATGCCAGCGCCTCACGGCGGCTGCCGGACGTTACGTGGGTTACCGGCACACGCAAGGCGATCTGGTGCTCTTTCTGGACGGCGACATGGAGCTTTGTGAGGGGTGGCTGCGCCAGGCCGCCCAGGTCATC
>JADYYC010000110.1 GCA_020853835.1 Anaerolineales bacterium | reverse complement strand
CGTTGAGACGGATCGGTGACGATCAACAGGTGCTGGACGTCACGGGTCGTGCGCCGGCTGAGGTGTTCCATGCCAGCTTCGTTATCGATCACGACATAGCGATAGTTCTTGCTCATGCCATCCACAACTTCGCGCAGATTATGGTTCACCGCGCAATAGCAGCCGGGCCCTTCGGAACGGCCCATTGCAATGAGGTCAAAGTAGTCGCCTTCGGCCACCGAAGAACGGATTTGATAGTCCAGATAGTCTCGCTTGGTTATGCCACCGGGCAGCGTCCCCATGGCGGCGCCGCTCTGGGCGAGCGAGGTTTGAACCTGATCCAGCAGGTCCTCGCGAATATCCCCAATGGTCCAGTCAAGATCCAGGCCCAGAACCAGGTTGAGGTTGCTGCTTGGGTCTGCATCGATCGCGAGAACCGGGCCGAGGCTCCTGTCCACCAGATATTTAATCACCAGGGCAGCGATGGTGGTCTTTCCAACGCCGCCTTTACCTGCCAATGCAATTGTCGTGGTCATATCTACCTTTAATCCTTAACATAATCCTGTTTCTCGATTTCTGCCAGTAATCTTTCCGAAATTTCGACCCCCGTTTGATGCAAGCTCGGCACGTAATCATACACCGGCTTGCCCAGGCGGTCGGCTTCTTGCACCGCTAAATCTGCAGGGAGAAAGCCCAGCAGGGGGATGCCCGGGGTCTCCGCGACCAAAAACGCTTTTTCGTCTTCATTGCGGATCTTGTTGCCAACCAGCCAGATGCGATCCAGGCCGATGTCGTGCGCGAGCTTATTGATTTGAGCCGCGGTCCCCAAACTGCGCCGGGTCGGCTCGACCACAATGATCATCGCGTCGACAAAATCCACCGTCGCCCGGCCGAGGTGCTCAACGCCGGCGTACATATCGAGAATGAGCACGTCGTCTTTGCGGAACATCAAATGGGTGAAGAGGGTTTTCAACATCGCGCTTTCGGGGCAGATGCACCCGGTGCCGCCCAGATCAACCGAACCCATCTCAAGCAGGCGCACATTACGGTGAACAACGCTAAAGCGCTCCGGGATATCATCGACGCGCGGGTTGATCGTGAAAAATCCACCGATCGTACCGGGCTTGGCGCCGGTTCGCTCTTCGATCAGCTCGCTCATCTCGGCAATCGGGTGCAATTTTTCCCTTAGCCCAGCCGGGAAGCCCAGCGCGCCCGCCAGGCAAGGCGACGGGTCTGCATCTACTGCCAGGACATCCCGGCCTTGATCGGCATAAGCCTGAGCCAGCAGCGCTGCCAGCGTCGTTTTTCCAACTCCACCTTTTCCTGAAACTGCAATTTTCATAATTAACCTCGGTGTAACCTATACCTCTCATAAACTCTTGATTCTGGGTCCTGCGGGGGTGTCCTCGATCTCATACCCCGCGGCGATGATTTGATCGCGCAGCGCATCCGCCTCGGCCCAACGTTTCTCCTGGCGCATTTTTGTTCGAGACGCGGCAAGCTCCAGGATCTCATCGGGAATAACCTGCTCCTGCGGCTGCCACTCAGCCAGGCGCAGCCCAAGCACCTGGTCAAATACCAGGATCGTGGCCTTCTTGGTCGCATCGGGCAGGCTGCTGCGCGCAAGCTCCCAGGTCACCGCCAGGGCACGGGGGAAATTCAAGTCGTCGTTGACCTGTTCTTCGAACTGGTCGATGTAATCTTCGTCAACGATACCTGGTTCGCCCCATTGGTACACCATTGTCCGCAAACGATCGAACGATTTCGCGGCGGCGTCCAGCCCTTCCCAGGTGAAGTTCAGCTTGGCCCGGTACAGCGCGCTGAAGGTGAAGAAGCGATAGGCCAGCGGGTCGTACCCCCGGTCGATCAGGGTCTGGACACGCAGAAATTCGCCGCTGGATTTTGCCATCTTGGCTTCATCGATCTGTAGAAAGTAGCCATGCATCCAGAAATTCGCCAGGTGCGTGTGATAGCAGGCTTCCGTTTGGGCGATCTCGTTTGTGTGATGCACCGGGATGTGATCTTCGCCGCCGCAATGGATGTCGAAAAAGTTCCCCAAATATTTTACCGACATCGCTGAACATTCGATGTGCCACCCTGGGAAACCTTTGCCCCAGGGGCTGTCCCATTCCATCTGGCGCTGCTGATCTTTGGGGCTGAACTTCCACAGCGCAAAATCGGTCAGGTGTCTCTTTTCGCCTAGCTCGATCCGAGAGCCAGCCTGCAGGCCTTCGATATCCAGGCGCGCCAGGTACCCATAATCCGCGAGCTTGGAGGTGTCGAAATAGATGCCGTCCGAGGTGGAATAGGTGTACCCTTGTTCTTCGATGCAGCGGATGAAATCGATCTGTTCTTGGATATGGTCCGTGGCGCGGCATAACACCGTCGGCATCTTGATGTTGAGACGGTCGCAATCCTGGATGAAGGCCTGGGTGTAATACTCGGCGATCTCCCAGGCTGTTTTGCCAGTGCGCCGGGCGGATTTTTCCATCTTGTCTTCGCCGGTGTCGGCGTCGGACACCAGGTGACCCACATCGGTGACGTTCATCACATGGGTGACGGTGTATCCATTGAACTCAAGCGTCCTGCGCAGCAAATCCTCGAAGATGAAGGTGCGCAAATTGCCTATGTGGGCATAATCATATACAGTCGGTCCACAGGTGTAGAGACCGACATGCCTGTCTTCTAACGGTTCAAAATCGCGCACACTGCGGGTGTACGTATCGAAGAGCCTCAACTTCATAATCAACGAACTCCTGGATATAGATCGGTAAAATAGAATTTTACCGCATTATTGTATGATCCCGGTTTCTCCAGACACCCCAGAAGATGATCATCACGATCAGGATGCCCAGCAGGATGATCGCCTGGAGCAGCCGGTAGTCCGTGATCTGGATCACTTGAGGCGAAACGGACGGGGGAGGCGTTGCGCTGGGCGTGGCGGTGGGTTTTGGTTTTGCGGCTGCTATCCCGGCGGGCACGCTCTGCACGAAGCCTGGTTGAAGCAGCCGAACATCTTCTACTTGGGAAGCTGTTTTCCAGGCGCTCATCGCCGCAGACGTGATCGCTCCAATCAAAAATGCCGTTATGCAGATGTAGTACCTAATCATCAGGCTGAAACTTCATTCGATGCTGGTTGAATTTCGTGAAGCGTTTTTTCCACACTATTATAGCTTCATTCCGTCCGATTCCAGGATATGCGTGATGATGGTCGCGCCGCTGCCGCCGATGTTTTGCGTCATCCCGATTCGAGCGCCCTCGACCTGCGTCGCCCCGGCTTCACACCGGAGCTGTTGAACGGCTTCTACGATCTGATAGACGCCGGTCGCACCGACCGGATGGCCGCGCGCTTTCAAACCGCCGCGAGTAGAGATCGGGATGCGCCCGTGGATTCCGATTTCCCGGTCCAAACCCAGGCGCGGCGCCTGCCCCCTTTCCACAAAACCACAGGCTTCGAGCGACAGCGCTGACATGATGGAGAAGGCGTCATGCAGTTCAAAAAAATCCACGTCCTTGGGGGTGATTCCAGCCTGCCCATAAGCCTGTCGCGCCGAGAGCGCCGCCGCGGACAACCAGAGCGGGTCTTTGCGCGAGTGCACAGCCAGGTAATCAGTGGCCGAAGCCGATCCGCTGATGCGTATCGTGGGGCGTTTTATGGTATTTTGAGCAGGGAACTTGCCGCCCAGATCATCCACGGCGACGATCACCACTGCGGCGGCGCCGTCACCGATCGGGGAGGCATCCAGCAGGTTGATCGGGTCGGCGATCATGCGCGCGCGTTGATAATCCTTTTCTGTGATCTCTTCTCGAAGCCGCGCATAAGGGTTGTGGATCGCGTTGGCGTGAGCATTGATGGAGAACGAGGCGAAATCGGTATGCCGCCAGCCATATTCGTGAAGGTAACGCTGCATGACGAGGGCGTTCAGGCCGACAAAAGTGACGCCCTGGATGACTTCGTAGTCCGCATCGGCAGCCGTCGCAAGAGCGGCTGTGGTATCAGGACCTTTGGTCTCGGTCATTTTCTCGACACCCGCGACGATTGCCGAGTCGAGCTCCCCCGACCCCACGGCCATGATGCCCAGGCGCAGCGCAGCCGCTCCAGAGCCGCAGGCGGCTTCAACTTTAACTGCGTCCCGCCCGCGCAGGCCCGTCCAGTCGCTGATCAACGCCCCCAGGTTCTCCTGCTTGCTCAATTGGCCGGAGAGCATATTCCCAATGAAAAGCCCGTCCACGGAAGTCAAACCGGCGTCAACCAATGCGGACAGTACGGCTTCTCCGGCTATCTCGCGCAGCGACTGGTCCCAATTCTCAGAAACCGGGGTCTGTCCAATGCCAATAATCGCGATTTGGCGCATATTGTATGCTCCCGCAATAGGTTTCCTGTGTTTTAGTCCAACTTACCTGAGATTTTCTGGTTCACAGAGCCTGTATTACCGGGCTCGAGAAGTTTGTTGGACGAGAACCTTTGTCGGCTGATCTGTTCTGTAGCCGTGACCAGGAAAATCTCATCTGGGCGAGCGTCCCATGCATACACAACACAGGTGCCCGCCATGCTATCGTGCCAGGCAGCCCGCCGGTCATTTAATAAGATCCACAAAAAACCGAGACCGAAGGGCAGCCCCGAAACATAATACCCGATGTAGCGAATAATGGCGCGCTTGAGGGTCATCTTGCCACCCTTGACCGGGATGATCTTGATGCCCATCACCGCCTTGCCAATGGTTTGGCCCGCGATCGCCCAGAAGAACACGTTATAAGAGACGATAATGATGAGAGCATAAACGCCAATCATCGCTGGGGAAGTCAGAAACGCGTCAATCTTGGTGATTTTAGGCAGCCATCTCGAAAGGAACACGACGATGTTCCGCGTTTGGAGAATTATCAGGGTGGTTTTCACGAACCAGGTAATCGAAACGACGATGAAGCTGATGATCAGGCTGTCAATCACGAAAGCCACCAACCGGGTGGCAAAACCGGCGTAGTGTCCAACGAGCGATTCGTGTGAGTCCGCTGGATGAATGGCGTTCATTCGCGGTAAACCCTTCCATAGATCTGGCGCAAAGGATGCGCTATCTGGATCACTTCATCGGAGGGTTTCACCTCAGGGTTCCTGGGCGCCAACCGCAAGATATGGCGCACCAACGCCTCCAGATAATTGTCCGCGCTTACGCCTCTTTCGCGCAGCTCCTTGACAATTTCGTTTGCCAGCCCGGCGCTTTGAGACTGGATCAACTCGCGGATCTCCTGGTTTTCCGTCAAGTGATCGATGAAAAGGTCGATCGTTTCATTTGCGACCTGGCCCGCGATAACCCGGTCCTGCCGGTGCTCTGCGCGACCGAGGTCCACCCAGTGGTTCCATACCTGCTCCCCTCGCGCGGCAAGGCGGTCGAAATTGCCGGTCAACGGTCGGGCCAGCCGGCTGGAAACCACAGGACGAAAAAACCGGCTTGTCCTCCTGTAAGTCCAGGTGGTCAATCGATCCAGGCG
>JADYYC010000109.1 GCA_020853835.1 Anaerolineales bacterium | reverse complement strand
CTGGGAGATGCCAGGTTCTATCCGGGGTCCTGGAGCGAGTGGATTACAGACCAGCGGCGCCCGGTCGCCAGGGGCGCTGCGTAACTCCCCTTATTTGCTGGCCGCGCCTGAAATGGGCGTGGCAACCACGTAAATCCTCGCCGACCAGGTCAGGATGTTAGCCCCGCCGCAGGTAATCAGCGTGAGCTGTTCATGGTCGGTCGGCCAGAGATATTTCTGGTGCTTCTCCAGCTCGGACGCGTCTTGCTTTTGCCAGGGGATTTTTTTGACCACATCGACGCTGTAATGGAATTCACTCCCGTCCTGGGTGTAGAGAATAATCTGGCTGCCGGGTTTTAGATTCTGCAAACTGACAAAAACGCCTTCGTTTGCATACCAGCCATTATTGTAATTATGCCCCATCAAGACGATGTTCCCCCCATCGCCCGGGTTTACGGAGGCCTCGATCTGCCCGACCAGGTCCGGACGGTTGGCGGTAGAAAACAGAGAATCTGTGTTCCATTCCAATTGTTTCCCTGAGCCGCGTTTCAACCCAATAGGAACCACCGCCCGGTCAACGCGCAGCCCCGGGATGACGATGCGCACCACCGGGCCGGCAGAGGGGCCGGGCCTTGCGCCTGTCTGCGGATCTTCTTCTGGCTGTGCTTGCTCTCCTTCCGAGGGTTCTTCACTTATTGGCTGGGCAGCCACGATCTCGATCATCTCAGATTTGTGAACAATGGGCAGGAAGACAAACGGGTGGGTTTCCGGCTCGACCGGCTCGGCAAGTTCAGCGATTCTGGCTGGCAATTCCGGCAGTGGACCGTTGAGCTCGACCCGCGATTGAAGATAGCGGTATCCGGCAAGCTGGGAAGTTGCCAGGGTCGTTTTTAACAACGCCAGCAGCACACCCGCCAGAAGCAAAAACCCGGCCGCGATCAACAGGTCGCCGACCAGGCGCCTTCTTTCCATTTTTCTTCGTGACGCAGCGGGCTGCAGGGCTTTTTTCATCAAGGGCTGGGCCGGTCAATCAATGAATAGATGGGTTGCGCCTGCGCCATCCCATAAGATGGCGCAGGCGCATGAGGATCAACTGGTCAGCTTCCTCTTCAACAAAAAGCCCACTCCCACCAGCGCCACCCCGGCAACGGCAACCGATGCCAGGAGCAGTGGTAGTGGCAAATCCACACCCGTGTTTGGGGGAAACCCCGGATATTCGGTCGAGGTCACCGTGCAAGTCTGCCTGCCAGCAACCCATTCGATGCGGTGGTGGACATAATATCCGGAAAAGATTTGATAGAGATTGCCTCCATAGTAGCGGGCGCAGATGATATCCTGAATGATATTCTGCAACTGCGCGTTGGTGCTGCATGCCCATGGGTTGGCAAATGAGCCATTTCCGCCGGAGCCGATCAAAGTGCTGCAGTAAAACACGCCGGCTGCACTGACGGCTACGGGAATCAGCACTGCGATCAGCAATGCAGCGAGTAAAAGAACACGGATTTTCTTCACATTACACTCTCCTCAAACATGAATGGTATTGATCTGATACGAAACAAATTAGATGTCAATCGAATCTTGGGCATCTCCTTTCTCAGAACCGGTCAGGGCAAAGCACCCCCTTCGATTTCCTGCAAATGGTATTGAGCCAGTTGGATTAGAGCAGGATCGTTCGACAACGCCAGGGCGCTTTCGAACGCAGCCGCAGCTTTTTCGGGTTGTTCAAGCGCCATGAACGCTAATCCCATGTATAAGTACAGTTCGGCGTCTGGATCCCCGGCTTCATAGGCCTGCCTCAACTCCGATAACGCCTCTTCGGGATGGTTTTGGAGGACGGCAATGATCCCCAGGTTGCGGTGCGCAACGACACTCCCCGGATCGACCTTGAGGAAGTCTTTCCAGATATCCTGGGCAGCGATGAATTCCCCTTTTTTCATCATCAAATGCGCCCATTGTTCCAGCGCGTCTTTGCGTTCAGGGGCAAGCTCAATCACGCGGTGATAGGCTTTTATGGCCGCTTCCTGGTCGCCGGCCGCCTGATAGGCGTTCGCGAGGTTGAAGAAAGCCTCAGGATTGCCCGGGTCGAGCTCGACAGCCTTCTCCAGGTGTTGGAGCGCCTCCTCAGTCTGCCAGTTACCGAGCAGCGCCACGCCCAGGTTGTTATGCGCCGAAGCCAGCGCATCATCCTGGGAAAGCGCAGCCTCGAACGCTTTGATGGCGGGGTTCGACTTCCCCTGGATATACAGGGCATAGCCATAGGCATCGTAAAGGATCGCAGAGCGAGGCTGCCAGGCGAGCGAGAATTCCAGGTATTTCTCGGCCAGATCGGGCCTGCCAACATTGAGGGTGTAACCGACCAGCCGCTCGTTTGCAAATCGAAGCATGTCGGGGCCGACAAAAAAAGCGGCAAACATCAGCAGGATCAGACCCGAGGCCAGCCAGACCAACAGGTGGCTGGTTCTTTTGGGGGTTCTCGCAGATTGTGAGGGGGGCGCCAGGCTCAGGGCTTCCAGCCAGGTCTGACGGGTGATCACCCACAACCCTGCCTCGGAGCGAGCGGTCACGGTGGCAGGACTGGGCAGGCCCTCGCTGAGCATCGTTTCTCCGAACGCCTGCCCCGGGAGCAGCGTCTGGATGTTCTGATCCCCAAAATCAAGGTCGACCAGACCATAGCCGACCAGCGCCCAGAACTGGCCGCGCTTGCCGCGCTCGATGATCAAGTCGCCGGCAGAAAACTTGTGGCGTTTCAACCGGCGCTGGAGGAAGCGGCGCGCCTCCATACTCACACCCCTGAACGGCGGCAATCCTTGAACGTCAGGTTTGACCGGTTCTCCCATCATTTCTGATGACCAGGATGCAACCCTTATGCCACAGAAAGCCTACATAGAAAAGATATTCCAGAGGTTAAATATCCTTAATGTCAGTCTAAAAGTATAAACG
>JADYYC010000108.1 GCA_020853835.1 Anaerolineales bacterium | reverse complement strand
TGGGACGGGCGCCATCATGGCCGTGCCTTCGCACGATGAGCGCGACTTTGCGTTTGCGATCAAATTCGGCCTGCCCATCATCCCGGTCATTGACAGGTCGGACGGGTTGGTCAAGTCTTATGTCCCGCGGTCGAGCGTGCGGGAAGGTTTTGAGCAAGCGCTGGACGCCGCGGGGATCCAGTTCGAAGCCGGCGCGGATGGCTGGCGGGTGACCCCCGCGCTGGATCAGGTCGCGGCTTACCTGGAGATCGGCCAGCAGCATCTGACACGTCAGGGGTGGATCGAGTTGGTTGGCGCACAATGGGCGTTTGTTTTTGACGATGCTGTCTACGATTGGGATGCGGTCGAAGCCGACCGGAAGATCCTGCAGGCATGCCAATCGCGCGGTCCATCGTTGGCGGGCTGCCGGACGGTGATGGAAATGCTCTGGCGCAACGAGTGGTACCACGATGCCCTTTATCACGATCGCTATGGAACGATGATCCATTCGGGAGAATTTTCAGGAACCCCGGGAGAAACTGCCAGACGCCGGGTGACCGATTGGCTGGAAGCGCAGGGTATGGGCAAGGGCGCCGTGAATTACCGCCTGCGTGATTGGCTGATCTCGCGCCAGCGTTACTGGGGGGCGCCGATCCCGATCGTTTATTGCCCGCAGCACGGCGCCGTGCTGGTCCCGGAGGACCAGCTTCCGGTTCTTTTGCCGGATGACGTCGAGTGGAAGCCCACCGGCGAGAGCCCGCTCAAGCTCCACCCGACGTGGAAGAAGACAACCTGCCCCACCTGTGGGGGGCCAGCCGAGCGCGAAACGGATACGATGGACACGTTTATGTGCTCCTCCTGGTATCACCTGCGCTACCTCAGCCCCGACTACGACGCCTGGCCGTTTGACCCATCCGAATATGATTACTGGATGCCGGTCGATATCTACACGGGCGGGATCGAGCACGCCACCATGCACCTGATCTACACCCGCTTCTTTCATAAAGCGGGGCGGGATATGGGGATATTGAAAGGCTCTGAACCGATGATGCAGCTTCGCAACCAGGGCATCATTCTGGGGGAGGATTCTGAGAAAATGTCCAAGAGCAGGGGCAATGTCATCGCCCCAGACGACCTGGTCGAGCGCTATGGCGCGGACACAGTGCGCGCCTACCTCATGTTTTTTGCCCGCTGGGAGATGGGCGGTCCCTGGAACAGCAGCGGTATCGAGGGAACGGCCCGCTGGATCCGCCGCGTCTGGGCGTTGTTCACCGAGACCTCTTCGGTTGGTTCTCCCGACCCACAAGCCCTGCGCAGCTTGCGCCGTAAGCTGCACCAGACCCTGCGCCAGGTCACCCATGACTACGAAACCCTTGAGTTCAATACCATCATCTCTGCTCTGATGGAACTGCTCAACGAGATGTACCGCCTGCGCGAGCTGGGGGCCGCCGGCACGCCGGAGTGGGATGAAGCGCGCGACCTCTACCTGCGCATGTTAGCCCCTTCCTGTCCGCATATCGCCGAAGAGCTGTGGCTGCTGTTTGGAAAGCCCTACTCGATCCACCAACAGGCCTGGCCCCAGGTGGACGAGCAGGCCGCTGCCGAGGATGTGATCACGCTGGTGTTGCAGATCAACGGGAAAGTGCGCGACCGCATCCAGGTTCCCGCGAACATCACCGACGCGCAGGCGCAGGAATTTGCCCTGGCGAGCGAGATCGTTCAGAAACATCTGGACGGCAGAACGCCGCGCAAAGTGATCCTGGTGCCGGGCCGGCTGGTGAACGTCGTCGTTTAGCCTCAAAGCGCCGCCTGGCTCATCAACTCGATTCTCTGACTTGCGCTTGTGGCTTTTTCATGCGAGTTGCGTCAATTTTGCAAAGAATCAATTATAATCTTGGCGGGTCTTCGTTGAAAGCGTCGCTGCTGGCCCGGTTCCGCCGGCACACATTTCCTGTTAAGTGAGGAAAAGATGGACCAGTTGCATGTATTGATTATCGATGACGACAAAGATACTGCCAATTTTTTTCGCTTGGTCCTCGAGTTGGTGGGTTTTGATTGCGAAATTGTGAACTCTGCCAAACAAGCGCTGGCCAGGTTGGCTGCCTCGCAGCCGGATTTGATCTTGCTGGACATGCGGCTTGGGTTAGAAATCGGCGGCGAAGACATTCTGTATCAGATTCGCTCCAACCCGCGCTTAGACCGGACGCGCGTCATCATCATCACAGCCTATCCCACTATGGCGGAGCCGGTCACCAACCTGGCTGATTTGATCCTGCTCAAGCCAGTGGACGTCGAACAACTGCGCACGCTGACGAGCCGAGTGATGTTGAGAGACACCAGCGCCAAGCGCATTGAGTTCAGAGATCCGATCACCGATTTGTATAACCGTGAATTCTTTATCACCCGCCTTGAGCATGCTTTTGAACGCTTTCGCCGCCGGCCCGAGTTCATGTTTGTTTTGCTGATGTTCGAAATCTGGGCAGACCCGCTTTCACCGCAGACGCCGCCGTTAGAAGATCGGGATGCCATGTTGAAATACGCCGCTGG
>JADYYC010000107.1 GCA_020853835.1 Anaerolineales bacterium | reverse complement strand
GCCTGGCGCAGCGCAAAGCCCGCTGCGACTACGCGGTGTTCCTCGGCGCGGGCTCGGACAACGCCGCGGCGCTGCCGCGCCTCGCGGGGAGCGCGGCCGGTTTGAAGATGTACCTTGACCAGACCTATGGCCCGCTGCGCCTGGACGACCTCGAGGGTTGGATGGCGCATTTTGCCGCCTGGCCAAAGGATGCGCCCATCGTGGCGCACGCCGAAGGCCCCTCGCTCGCGGCCGTGGTGCTGCTGGCGGAGCTTTACGACCGGCCGGTGCACCTGGCGCACGTCTCGCGCAAGGCGGAGATCCTGCTCATCCGCAAAGCCAAGGAGCGCGGCCTGAAAGTCACCTGCGAGGTGGCGCCGCACCACCTTTTTCTGACCCAGGACGACCTGCCCGCCATTGGTGCCGGGCGCGGCGAGGTGCGCCCGGTGTTGGCGACCCTCATCGACCAGGCAGCCCTGTGGGACAACCTGGACGTGATCGATTGTTTTGCCACCGATCACGCCCCGCACACGCTGGAAGAGAAGGACGGTCCCAACCCGCCGCCGGGGTTTCCGGGGCTCGAGACAGCCCTGGCGCTTTTCTTGACGGCTGTTCATGAAGGGCGCCTGACGATGGAAGACCTGGCGCTTCGCATGGCCGCCAACCCGCGCCGCATTTTTAACCTGCCCGAACAGCCTGAGACGTGGATCGAGGTCGATCCGGCGGAGCAATGGGTGATCCGGGCGAGCGAGACCTACACCCGCTGCGCCTGGACGCCGTTCGAAGGTTACCCCGTGCGCGGCCGGGTAAAGCGCGTCGTGCTGCGCGGCCAGGAAGTGTACGCCAACGGTCAGGTTTTAGCGCGCCCGGGAACGGGACAGCCGCTGCGCCCGGCCTTTGCCGACCCGCCAAACCGGGCGTTGTTGGTCCTTGATTAACCGTAGAAAAAACTTGTATTATTGAAGGAGCATAAGAATGGCTACTTTTTCCCCTCCCATCCGCCAGATGAACCCGTACCTGCCGTTTGGCGATCATCGCTCGGGTCCGTTTTACGGCCGTGATATCCTGTCGGTAGGCCAGTTCAGCCGCCAGGACCTGGATTATATTTTCGGCGTGGCGCACGAAATGCGCGAAATGGTCGAGCGCGTCGGCACTTTTGACCTGCTCAAGGGCAAGATCCTCGCCAACCTGTTCTACGAGCCTTCGACGCGCACGTCGTCATCCTTTACCTCTGCCATGGAGCGCCTGGGCGGTTCGGTGATCCCGATCAACGAGGTGCGCTACTCCTCGGTCTCGAAGGGCGAATCGCTGCCCGATACTGTGCGCACGCTCGAATGCTACGTGGACGTGATCGTGCTGCGCCACCCCGAGGTGGGCGCTTCGGCCATGGCGGCCCGCTATGCTCGCAAACCGATCATCAACGCCGGCGACGGGGTGGGGGAGCACCCCACCCAGGCGCTGCTCGACCTGTTTACCATCCTGGCGGAGCTCCGCCAGGTCGATGGCCTGACCGTGACCATGCTGGGGGACCTCAAATACGGGCGCACGGTGCATTCGCTGGCCCGGCTGCTTTCGCTGTACCAGGTGCGCCTGAACTACGTCTCGCCTGACCTCCTGCGCATGCCGCGGGAGATCATCGACGAACTGGGTCAGAAATCCGTCGCGCAGGCCGAGTTCACTTCGCTGGATGAGGCGCTGCCCGAAAGCGACGTGCTCTACGTGACGCGCGTTCAGAAGGAGCGGTTCGAAGACGAGGCGCTCTACGAGAGCGTCAAAGGGGCGTTCGTGATCACGCCCGAAACCCTCACGAAGGCCAAAGACGAGATGATCGTGATGCACCCCCTGCCGCGGGTGGGCGAGATCAGCCTGGAGGTCGACGATGACCCGCGCGCAGCCTATTTCCGGCAGATGGAATATGGGTTGTACGTGCGCATGGCGCTGCTGGCGCTGGTGCTGGGCAAGGCATAGGAGGGCGCGATGGGCTTTATGACCCGTCTGGCGGAGCGCTGCCGCGAACTGGATTCGCTGTTGTGCGTCGGGCTGGACCCGCATCCGAAAGACCTGGCGGAGCCGGGCGCGGCCGCGGCGCGGGACTTTTGCCTGCGGCTGATCGAAGCCACGGCCGGCCTCGCCCCCGTGTACAAAGTAAACAGCGCTTTTTTCGAGCTTTACGGCGCCGAGGGGTGGGCGGCGCTCAAACAGGTGATCGCCGCCGCCCGTTCCGCCGGGCTGGTCATCCTGGATGCCAAGCGCGGCGATATCGCCTCCACCGCCGAAGCCTACGCCAGGGCCGTTTTCGAAGAGCTTGGGGCGGACGCGGTCACCGCCAGCCCCTACCTGGGGCGGGATTCGCTGGCGCCGTTCTTAGCCGACCCCGAGCGGGGCGTCTTTTTGCTCTGCAAGACCTCCAACCCCGGCTCGGGTGACTTGCAAGACCTCCTCACCCGGACGCCGGCGGGCACACACACGATCTACGAGCAGGTCGCGCTCGCCGCTCAGGGCTGGAACGAGGGCGATAACCTGGGGCTGGTCGTGGGCGCGACCCACCCAGGCGCGCTTGCGCGCGTCCGGCGGCTGGCGCCCGATTTGTGGATCCTGGCTCCCGGCGTGGGCGCCCAGGGCGGCGACCTGGAGGCGACGCTGCGGGCGGGGGCGCGCCGCGG
>JADYYC010000106.1 GCA_020853835.1 Anaerolineales bacterium | reverse complement strand
GGGCTCTCGGGCGTGCACTCGCGCCCGAAGGCCGGGCATTCGTCGGGCTTCTTCAGGCCCTGCAGCACCTGACCGGCGATGCAGAGCGGCGATTCCATCGTCTGGATCTGTCCCACCGCAAAGCGCTGCTCGGCGTCGAACTCCGCCAGCTCGGGGCGCAGCCGCCACCCGCTCTGCGGGATCACCCCGATCCCGCGCCATTGCCGGTCGCAGGGCTCGAACACCTGCTCGATCACGCGCTGTGCGGCCCGGTTGCCCTCGTAACTCACCAGGCGCGAGTAGGCGTTCTCAACCGCCAGCCGCCCCCCCTCCAGCATGCGCACGGTCTGCAGGATGCCCTGGCTGATGTCGAGCGGCTCGAACCCGGTCACCGTCATCGGCACGCGGTAACGCTCGGCGAGCGGCGGGTACTCCCAGTAGCCCATCACGGTGCAGACGTGCCCGGCGAGTAAAAAGCCCTGCACCCGGTTGTGCGGGGATGAGAGGATCGCCTCCATCGCTGGCGGCACGCGCACGTGCGAGACCAACACGCTGAAATTACGCAACCCGCGCGCCCTGGCTTGCAGCACGCTCATCGCGTTGGCCGGCGCGGTCGTCTCGAACCCGATCGCAAAAAAGACCACCTGCCTGTCGGGGTTCTGCTGCGCGATCTCGAGCGCGTCCAGGGGCGAATAAACCACGCGCACATCGCCGCCCGCCGCCCGCACCGAGAACAGGTCCCTCCCGCTACCGGGCACGCGCAGCATATCGCCATAGGAGGTGAAGATCACCTCCGGGCGCGAGGCGATCTCCAGCCCGCGGTCGATGAGCTCGAGCGGCGTCACGCACACCGGACAGCCCGGCCCATGCACCAGTTCGATCTCGGGCGGCAATAACTGGTCCAGCCCGTAGTGCAGGATCGCGTGCGTTTGCCCGCCGCAGATCTCCATAAGCACCCACGGCTGATGCACGCAGCGGCGGATCTCATCCATCAGCGCGCGCACTCCAACGGCGTCGCGGTACTCTTCCAGATACTTCATGCCGGCGCTCCGGGCGCCTCGGCAGCCGCGCCCCCCTCAGCGAAACCGGCCTCCTCTTCAAAGCTGCCGATCTCCGCCAGCAGCGCCAGGGTCTCATGCGCCTCGGCCTCGTCGATCAGGTTGAGCGCAAACCCCACGTGCACGAGCGTGTAGTCGCCCACCTGCGCCTCGGGCACGTATGCCAGGCAGGTCTCGCGCACCACACCGCCAAAATCCACCTTGCCCATCATGAGCCCGCCCCGCTCGTAAATTTCGATAATCTTACCCGGCACTCCTAAACACATAGATAAACTCCTTTATCCAAGCGCGGCCCGACCGATGCCGTCCAACTTCGCCGCCGCCACAACCGCCTGACCGAGCGAGAGCCCGCCGTCGTTTGCCGGCGTTTGGCGGTGGAGGCAGATCTCGAAACCGGCTTCCTGCAGCAATCCCACGCTGACGGTCAGCAGGTATGAGTTCTGCCACACCCCGCCGCTCAGCGCGACTTTTTTGATCCCGCTCTCGGCTCGCATGCGGCTACAGGCCTCCAGCGCCAGCTTTGCCAGCCCGTTGTGGAAGCGGGCTGCGATCACCGGGACGCCCACCCCCGCCCGCAGGTCGCTCAACGCCCCCCGCAGGGCCGGGGCTGGGTCGATGATCCCCTCCTGCAGATCGAAGGGGTAGAACGCCAGCTCGCGCCCATCCAGCCGCGCTTCGAGCTCGATCGCGGCCTGCGCCTCGTAATTCACCACCTGGCGCACGCCGATCAGCGCCGCGAACGCGTCAAACAGGCGCCCCATGCTCGAGGTCGCGGGGCAGTTTATCCCTGACCGGAGCTGGCCGCGCAGCGCCTCCAACGGAGGGAAGGGCACGTCCGGCTGGTCGAGGGCGTAACGCACGGGCGGCAGGTCTTCGTCCCAGTCCAGCCCGGCGGTGTACAACCAGGCCAGCGCCATGCGCCAGGGCTGGCGCGCCGCCAGGTCGCCGCCCGGCAGAGGGGCGTATTTCAAATGCCCCCAGCGCTGGTAAGAAGCATACTCCGCCAGGAACAGTTCGCCGCCCCAGATGGCGCCGTCTTCCCCATAGCCGGTGCCGTCAAAAGCCAGGCCGATAACGGGCGTCCCCGCGCTCAGCCCGTACTCCGCCATGCAGGACGCGATGTGGGCGTGATGGTGCTGTACTCCCACCGCCGGCAGCCCCTCGCGCTCCGCTCGCGCCAGGGCATAGCGCGTCGCCAGGTAATCGGGGTGCAAATCATACGCAACCGCCTGTGGCTGGATGCGGAACAAGCGCTCGAAGTGCTCCACGCCCTGTTCATACGACTCGAGCGTCTCGAGGTTCTCCAGGTCGCCGATGTGGTGGCTGAGGAAGGCATAACGCCGGTGCGTCAGGCAGAAGGTGTTCTTGAGCTCCGCCCCTGCCCCGAGGAGCGGCGGGAGGTCGAAAGGCAGCCGCACCGGGTCGGGCGCAAAGCCGCGCGCCCGGCGCAGCGGGTAAAGCCCGCTCGTCTGTTTCTTTTCCTGCTCGAGGCGCAACGCGGGGAACATGCGCACCACCGAGTCGTCGCAGCGCATGTGGATCGGGCGGTTGTGCATCAGGAAGGCGTCCGCCAGCGCCGACAGCCGCGCCCGCGCGGCCTCGTTCGTGCTGCAGATCGGCTCTTCGCTCAGGTTGCCGCTCGTCATCACCAGCGGCGGCAGGTCGAAGGCCGGCGGCGCGGCGTCGGGCCGCGCAAAGAGCAGATAGTGCAGCGGGGTGTAGGGCAGCATCACCCCGAGCGTGTTCTGACCAGGCGCGGTCTCGGGGGCGACCGGGGTGTCGGGGCGGCGGCGCACGATCACGATCGGGCGCTCGCGCCGTTCCACCAGCGCCCGCTCCACCGGGCTGAGCAGGCAGTGGGTCGAGACGCTTTCAATATCCGCCATCATCAGTGCAAAGGGCTTGTCGACGCGCAGCTTGCGCCGTCGCAGCTCACGCACTGCGTCCGGGTTGGTCGCATCGCAGGCCAGGTGAAAACCTCCCAGCCCTTTCACGGCCAGGATCTTGCCTTCCAGCAGCAGTTCGCGCGCCTTAATGATCGCGGCGTCCCCCTCCACCCGCCCGTCGTTCTGCTCTGCTCCCTCCAACCAGACCTGCGGCCCGCAGACCGGGCAGGCCAGCGGCTGGGCGTGAAAGCGCCGGTCGTGCGGGTTGGCGTACTCGGCCGCACAATCGGGGCACATCGTAAACCCCGCCATGGTCGTGTTGGGGCGGTCGTAGGGAATGTCGGTGATGATCGTGAAGCGCGGCCCGCAGTTGGTGCAGTTGATGAAGGGGTAGCGGTAGCGGCGGTCTTGCGGGTCGAACAACTCCCTCAGGCAGTCGTCGCAAAGGCTGACGTCGGGTGAGATGGGCTGAAATTCGGCGGCATGCGCTTCCGAATGGCGGATCTCGAAGTCCTGGAAGCCGTTCGCGGGGCGCCACTCGAGCCGCAGCTCGTCAATATGCGCCAGCGCCGGAGCCTCGGCCTGCAGCGCCTGATAGAACGCCTCGATGCCGGCTCGCGGCCCGTCAAGCTCGATCTCCACACCGGCGGAGGTGTTGCGCACCCAGCCGGAAAGCTCGTATCGCAGCGCGAGATTATACACAAACGGGCGGAACCCCACCCCCTGTACGATCCCGCCGGCCCAGATGCGGGCGCCCTGCAGCTCCATTTCGGGTCAGGCCTCCCGCCGCCCCGCCTGCGCCTCCAGCCAATCGGTCCAGGCATCCAACCCCTCGCCGGTGCGGCACGAGAGCGGGAAGGTTGACAGCCCAGGGTTTAACATCTCCACTCCGCGCCGGAAGTAATCCATATCAAAGGGCACGTAGGGCAGTAGGTCGATCTTGTTGATGATCAGCGCCTCCACCCCCCGGTAAATGTTGGGGTACTTGTAGGGCTTGTCGTCCCCCTCGGGTACCGAGGCGATCAGCACGTTGCAGTGCGTGCCAAGTTGAAAGCTCGCCGGGCAGATCAGGTTGCCCACGTTCTCGACGATCAGCAGATCGAGCCGGCTCAGGTCTAGCTGCGGCAGCGCCGCCTGGAACATGACCGCGTCCAGGTGGCAGTTCCCGCCGGTGTTGATCTGCACTGCGGGCACGCCCTGCGCGCTGACCTTATCGGCGTCGATCGTGACCGGCGCGGTATCGCCCTCCACAACCCCCAGGCGCAGCCGCCCCACAAGCGCTTCGATCGTGCGCAGGATCAGACTGGTCTTGCCTGCCCCCGGCGAGGCCATGACGTTGATCGCAAAAACCGAGTTCTCATCCAGCCGGCGCCGGTTCTCCAGGGCCAGTTGGTCGTTTGCATTTAGAATTTGTTCGACAATGGTGATTTTCTGAGACACAGGTTACCTCAAAACACAAAAACCCAAATTTTATAAGACACCGCCAAGTTTTATTCGACCTCGATCGAATCGAGGAAAAACTCCTCGCCCGAGGCGACACGGATGCGCTCGCTCCCGCAGTTCGGGCAGGCGAAGTCCTCGTCCTGCGGAGCGTAGCGCTCGCCGCAATCCAGGCAGAGCATTTCGAGCGGGACGCGGCTGAAGTTGAGGAGCGCGCCTTCGGCGATCGTACCTTTGCTGATTATATCCCAATAGAACTGCACCGAATCATCCACGATGGAGGCGAGCTGGCCGATTACCAGGTTTAGCGCCGCCACGCGCCGGGCCTGAG
>JADYYC010000105.1 GCA_020853835.1 Anaerolineales bacterium | reverse complement strand
TGGTGGGTTTTCACCTCCCCTTGCGCCTCCCCGGTCAGGCGTCCGCTTTCCGGCGCGTGATGCGCCCGCAGGGCGTCGCGATCGCCATTCTCAACCTGGGGGTCTGGCTGGAGAGAAGCGCAGGGCGTATCGCCGATATCCGCATTTCCATCGGGCCTGCCGGGCCCACGCCGCTGCGGGCTGTGCAAGCCGAGGCGGCGCTGCGGGGCAGAACCCCTGACCAGGCCTCCCTCGCCGCGGCGGTGAGCGCCCTGCTGAGCGAGTGCCGTTTCAGAACCAGCCCGCACCGCGCCACAGAAGCCTACCGCCGCGCGATGGCGGAGGTGCTGCTGCGCGAGACCCTCGAGATCGCCTGGCAACGAGCCGCGGAATTTGAGACGGAAAACCCTCATGATTGAGACCACTGTTAACGGTAAGCCTTATACCTTCGATCCGAAACCGGCCGAGATGCTCTCCGACCTGCTGCGCGAGCGGCTGTATTTGACCGGCACCAAGATCGGCTGCAACGAAGCCGAGTGCGGCGCCTGCACAGTGTTGGTGGACGGAGAACCGGTCCTTTCCTGCACCTACCCCGCCGTGAAAGCCGCCGGCAAAGAGGTCCTGACCGTCGAAGGGCTGGCGGAGCAAGCCGCCGCCCTGAACACGGCCCGCCCCGGCCCCGAGTGGATGGCCGCCCTGACCAGGCTCCACCCGCTCCAGCAGGCGTTTGTGCTGCACGGCGCGGTGCAGTGCGGCTTTTGCATTCCGGGGCAGTTGATGACCGCTTTTGCGCTGCTGCAGCGCAACCCCGACCCCTCCGAGGAGCAAATCCGGCAGGCGCTCAAAGACACGCTCTGCCGCTGTGCGGGTTATCCGACCATCGTGCGCGCCATCCAGGCCGCGGCAAGATCGATCCGCAGCGGTGAGCCGGTCGAGCCGCCCCAAATCCCCATCACCGACGTGGATCATCACGTCATCGGTCAATTGCAAATACGCCCCGACGGCCTGGCCAAAGTGACCGGGGAGGCGCGCTTTACCGACGACCTGCACTTCGAAGGGATGCTGCACGCGCGCGTCAAGCGCGCCGATCACCCCCATGCGCTCGTCACGCGGATCGACGTCAGCCGCGCCCGCCTGCTGGAGGGCGTCGCGGCGGTGTTGACGGCCGAAGACATCCCCGGAGAGCACAACCACGGACTGGTGATCTACGATTGGCCGGTGATGGTCGGCGTGGGCGAGCGTGCCCGCTACGTGGGCGACGCGGTCGCGCTCGTGGCCGCCGAGACGCGGGAGATTGCAACCCAGGCGCTGGATTTGATCGACGTGGAATACAACCCTCAGCCTGTGGTCAGCAACCCGGTTCAGGCGCACCGCCCCGACGCGCCAAACCTGCACCCCGATGGCAACCTTTTGAAACACATCAAGGTTCGCAAAGGGGATATGCGGCAGGCGTTCGAGCAAGCCGAGGTGGTGCTGGAGCACACCTTCCACACCGCTACCACCGACCACGCTTTCCTCGAACCCGAGTGCAGCGTCGCCCGCCTGAGCGAAGACGGGCAGATGGAAATCTACGTTGGCTCGCAGATCCCCTATGCCGACCGGGAGCAGGCGGCGCGCTCGCTGGGCTGGCCCGAGGCGCGCGTGCGGGTGATCGGGCAGTTGATGGGCGGCGGGTTTGGCGGCAAAGAGGACATCGTGGGGCAGATCCACGCCGCGCTGCTCACCCACGCCACGGGCCGCCCGGTAAAGCTGCTCTTCGACCGGCACGAGAGCCTGATCGTCCACCCAAAGCGCCACGCCACCCAGATCCGGGTGAAGGTCGGCGCAAAAAGAGACGGCCGCCTCACCGGCATCGAGACCGAGCTATACGGGGATACCGGCGCCTACGCCTCGCTGGGAGAGAAAGTGCTCACGCGCGCCACGACCCACTCGTCGGGGCCGTACGAGATGCCGCACGCCAAGGCCGACTGCTATGCCATGTACACCAACAACCCGCCCGCGGGCGCATTTCGCGGCTTCGGCGTCACCCAGTCGGCGTTTGCGATCGAAAGCATGATCGATATGCTGGCGGAGACGCTCCAGATGGACCCCATCGAGCTGCGCCGGCTGAACGCGCTGCGGGTGGGCAGCATCACCAACACCGGGCAGGAGCTGCGCGAGAGCGTCGGGCTGTTGGAGTGCATCGACCGGGTGAGCCAGGCGCTGGGCGAGATCGCCGGCGCGACCCCGTTCCGCCCCGAGCAAGTCCCGGGGAGCCCGCACCTGGTGCGCGCCTGGGGCTTTGCGGCAGCCTATAAAAACACCGGCCTCGGGGGCGGGGCGCCAGACAAAGCCGGGGCCGAGGTGGAGCTTTACGAAGACGGCACATTGGAAGTGCGCACCTCCTCAGCCGAACTCGGACAGGGCCTGGTGACCGTGCTGCAGATGATCGTAGCCGAAGAATTTGCGCTGCCCCCGGCGCGGGTGCGCGTGCTGGTCATGGATACCGACCTGACCCCCGACGGCGGGCCGACCACCGCCTCGCGCCAGACGTTTGTCACCGGCAACGCGGCGCTGCACGCGGCGCGCACACTGCGCGAAGCCATCGCCACGACGCTGGCGGAGAAATTCGACCAGCCCCCGCAAAACATCCGCTTTATCGAAGGGCTGGCGCAGGTCGATGGGCAGAAGATCCCCCTCGGCGAGGCGGTGCGCATCATGCAGGCCGAAGGCCGCGAGCCGCGCGTGAACTATGAGTACTGGGCGCCCAAAACCTTGCCGCTCGGAGAGGGCGGCGATATGCACTTTGCCTTCTCTTTTGCCGCCCAGGCCGCCCAGGTAGAAGTGGACACGCGCACGGGCGAAGTGCGCGTGCTGCAGGTCATCACCGCCAACGACGTGGGCAAAGCGATCAACCCGCTCGGTTTGCAGGGTCAAATCGAAGGTGGTATCATGATGGGGATCGGCAACGCCTTGACCGAAGAGTTCATCGTCGAAGAAGGGCGGGTGTTCACCGACCGGCTGGCGCGCTACCGCATGCCGAACATCACCCACACCCCGAAAATCACCTCGTTCGTCATCGAAGACCCGATCTCGACCGGGCCGTATGGCGCAAAGGGGGTGGGCGAGCTGGTCAGCATCCCCACGACGCCCGCCATCACGAATGCGATCTACAATGCCACCGGCGTCCGGGTCGACCGCACGCCGGTTGACCAGGCGGAGATCGTGCGCCTGATGCAGAGCGGGCGATGAGCGGCCCCCGCCAACCTCGGACGTGGTGTTTATTTCTGGTGAGAGAGGGTAAATAAGATGCTGATAACCAACGGTAAGCTGATCACCTGGGAGGAGCCGAACCAGATCCTTGAAGGTCAGGCTCTTTTCATCGAGGACGGGCTGATCAAGGAGATCGGCCCGCAGCGCGAGCTCGAAGCCAAACACAGCGGGGCGCGCGCCCTGGACGCGGGCGGACAATACGTGATGCCGGGGAGCATCTGCGCCCACACCCACTTCTACGGGGCGTTTGCGCGCGGCCTGGCGATCCCCGAGCCGGCGCCAAAGGACTTCCCCGAGATCCTGCGCAAGCTGTGGTGGCCGCTCGACCGCTCGCTGACCGAGGAAGACGTGCGCTACTCGGCCCTGGTCATGCTGGCCGAAGCCATCCGGCACGGCACCACCACGTTGATCGACCATCACGCCTCCCCCAACGCCATCTCCGGTTCGCTGGACGCCATCGCCGGGGCGGTGGAGCAATCGGGGCTGCGCGCCGTGCTGTGTTACGAGGTGACCGACCGCGACGGCGAAGCGCGCGCCCGGGCCGGGATCGAGGAAAACCTGCGCTTTATCGAAAAACAGCGCGATCACCCCGGCACGCAGCGCCGGATCGCGGCCACCTTTGGCCTGCACGCCAGCCTGACGCTCTCCGCAGCCACGCTGGAAGCCTGCCGCGAAGCCGCCCCGCCCGGCGCCGGTTTTCACATCCACGTCGCCGAGCACGAGAGCGACGAGTACGACAGCCTGGCGAAATCTGGGACGCGGGTGGTGGACCGGCTTCAGGCGCACGGCATCCTGGGGCCCAACACGATCGTCGCGCACGCGGTGCACGTGGACGCGCGCGAAGTCGCCCTGCTGGCGGAGAGCGGCACGTGGGTCAGCCACCAGCCGCGCTCCAACATGAACAACGGCGTGGGCGTCGCCGACATCGAGAGCCTGGCCCGCGCCGGGGTCAACGTCTGCCTGGGCACGGACGGGTTCACCTCCACCATGTGGACCGAGTGGAAGACGGCTTACCTGCTTCAAAAAGTCTGGCGCCGGGACCCACGCCGCATGCCGGGAGACCTGGTGGCGCATATGTCCGTCCACAACAACGCCCGGCTGGCGGGCTCGTTCTTCCCCCAGGCGCCCCTGGGCGTCCTGGTTCCGGGCGCCTTCGCTGACCTGATCTTCGTCGATTACCAACCCTTTACGCCCTTCACTCCCGGCAACCTGCCCTGGCAGATCATCTTCGGGTTTCACGAGAGCATGGTCACGACGACCATCGTCGCCGGGGAAGTCTTGATGCAGGACCGTAAGCTGACCACGCTCGACGAAGCCGAAATCAGCGCCCGCGCCCGCGAGCTCGCCCCGCAGGTCTGGAAGCGCTATTACGCTCAATTCCCGAACCACGCATGAAAGACCATCTTTCCCTGGAGTGATCATGCCATCATCCTCGTTACCCATCATCGCCATCCTGGGCGGAACCGGCAAAGAAGGCCCCGGCCTGGCCCTGCGCTGGGCCAGCGCGGGTTACCCGATCATCATCGGCTCGCGCCAGGCCGAAAAAGCCCAGGCGACCGCGGCGGAGCTCAACGAGCGCCTCAGCACGAAGGCGGCGCGCGGGCTGGAGAACGGCCCGGCGGCCCGGGAAGCAGACATCTGCGTCCTCACCGTGGTCCAGGAAGCCCACCAGTCCGCCCTGCAGAGCCTGCGCGCAGATCTGCAGGGGAAGATCCTGGTGGACGCCACCGCGCGGGTCGATTTTCGCGACCCGCGCCCCCCCGGCCCGCCTTCCGCGGCCCGCATCGCTCAGGAGATCCTCGGGCCCGGCGTGCGCGTCGTGGGCGCGTTTCAAAGCGTGCCCGCCCATGCGCTTAAGAAGAACCTCGGGCAGAAAATCGACGCGGAAGTCCTGGTCTGCGCCGACGACCTGGCGGCCGCGGAGACTGTGATCGAACTTGCCAACGCAGCCGGGATGGCGGGTTTTTACGCCGGCGGGCTGGACAACGCGCTCGTGGTCGAGGGGCTGACGGCGATCCTGATCAGCCTGAACAAATATTACGGCGTAAAAACCGCCAGCATCCACATGGCGGGGCTGGAACCCTGAGAGCTGATGCCCCCTGCGCTGCACCTGACCGCCCTGCCCGCCGTCCCGATGATCGAGCCCGGAAGCGACCTCGCGGCGATCATCCTGGAGGCGCTCGCCAGAGCTGAAATCGAGCTTGCCGACGGCGACATCCTGGTGGTGGCGCAGAAGATCGTTTCGAAGTCCGAGGGGCGGCTGGTGAACCTGGAAACAGTCGAGCCCTCCGCCCGGGCCGGCGAGCTGGCGGAGATGGCGGGGAAAGACCCGCGCCTGGTCGAGCTGATCCTGCGCGAAAGCCGCCAGGTGCTGCGCCTGCGGCGGGGAGTGATCATCGTCGAGCACCGCCTGGGTTTTATCTGCGCCAGCGCCGGCATCGACCATTCCAACGTGCGCGGGCCGGACGGGCGCCCCGAAGACTGGGTGCTGCTGCTGCCCGAGGACCCGGACGGGTCGGCCCGCCGGCTGCGCCAGCGCCTGGAAGCCGCCAGCGGCGCCCGCCTGGGGGTGCTCATCATCGACTCGCACGGGCGGGCGTGGCGCATGGGTACGGTGGGCGTGGCGATTGGGATTGCGGGGCTGCCGGGGCTGGTGGATCTGCGCGGCAGGCCCGACCTGTACGATTTTTCGCTCCAGATCACCCAGGTCGGCGCGGCGGACGAGTTGGCAGCCGCCGCTTCGCTGGTGATGGGCCAGGCCGCCGAAGGCACCCCGGTGGTGCACGTGCGCGGCTTCCCTTACGCGCTGCGCGAGGCCAGCCTGGGCGAGTTGTTGAGGCCCGAAAACGAGGATATGTTTCGCTAGAGCGAAACTTGCATCTCGATAAGGCGGCGGCAGGAACAGGACAGATCGGTTTCGATGCAAATGACACAGGCGCTCGAACAAGGTTTTTGCGACTATCTGGGCTGGCTGCGCACCCGGCGCTCCGTGCGCCGCTTTACGCCGCAACCGGTTTCCGAAGCATTGTTGAGAACCGTGCTCGAAACTGCCACCTGGGCCCCCTCGGCGCACAACCGCCAGCCCTGGCGCTTTGCGGCCGCTCACAGCGCCGCCGCCCGCGCAAACCTGGCGCACGCCATGGCGGAGGACTTTCGCCGCGACCTGCTCGCCGACGGGCTGCCCGTGGACGAGGTCGAGGCGCAGACGGCGCGCTCGATCTCGCGCATCACAAACGCCCCGGCTGCCGTGCTGTTGTGTCTTGACGTGGAGCAGGAGGACCGCTATCCAGACCCCCGCCGGCAGCAAGCAGAGCGCCTGATGGGCGTGCAGGGCGTGGCGCTTGCGGGCGCCTACCTGCTTTTAGCCGCCCACGCCGCGGGGCTGGCGGGGGTGTGGATGTGCGCGCCGCTGTTTGCCCCGCAAAGCGCCCAACGGACGCTCAACCTGCCGCACGCCTGGGTGCCACAGGCGCTGGTGCTGTTGGGTTATCCGGCGGCGGCGCCCGCGGCGCGCCCGCGCCGGCCCATTGACGAAGTGACGCTGATATTATGACCTCAGGAACGCCCGAATTATCCCGATCCTCCTGCAAAGTGGCCGCCCTCGCCGGCGGCGTGGGCGGCGCCCGGCTGGCGGGGGGCCTGGCCCAGGTCCTTCAGCCCGAAAACCTGACCGTGATCGTCAACACGGGGGACGACTTTGAGCACCTGGGACTGAAGATCTGCCCCGACCTGGACACGGTCTGCTACACACTGGCGGGGTTAGCCAACCCCGTCACCGGCTGGGGGCGCTCGGGCGATACCTGGCAGGCGCTCGAGACGTTGAGCCGGCTGGGCGGGCCGTCCTGGTTCCGCCTCGGCGATCACGACCTGGGCCTGCACCTGGAGCGCACGCGGCGCTTGCGCGCCGGCGAGACGCTCAGCCAGGTCACCCGCCACTTTTGCCAGTCGTTTGGCATCCAGGCGCAGGTGCTGCCGATGAGCGACGACCTGGTCGCCACCTGGGTGCACAGCGATGCGGGGACGCTTGCGTTTCAGGATTACTTCGTCCGCCGCAAATGCCAGCCCCGGGTGAGCGGGTTTTTCTTCGAAGGCGCCGAAAACGCACAGCCCGCGCCGGGCGTGCTGGAGGCGGTCGCCGGCGCCGATCTCGTGGTATTATGTCCTTCCAACCCGTGGGTCAGCCTGGATCCGATCCTGGCGGTCCCCGGGGTGCGCGCAGCGGTCCAGCGCCGCCCCTGCGTGGGCGTATCGCCCATCATCGGTGGGAAGACGATCAAAGGCCCGGCGGCGAAGATGTTCACCGAACTGGGGCTCGAATCCAGCGCATTGTCCGTCGCCAGCCACTACCAGGACCTGCTGATGGGATTTGTCATCGATCAAACCGATCAGGCTTTGAGCGGCGCCATCGCGGCGCTCGGCATGGCGGTTTGCGCGACCGATACCATTATGAACACGCCGCAAAAACGAGCCTGGCTTGCCAAGGAGGTGATCGAATTCAGCCTTGCATTGGTTGGGAAACCGAGTTCTACGCAGACTGCCGAAGAAGAGAATCGCTCAGCCGCCAAACACCGATGACCATGACCCAGAACTGCCATGGCACATCAAAGGAGATGGTAAGATGACTGTATGGGCGATCGTGCCTGTGAAACCCCTCCGGCGCGGCAAATCTCGCCTGGCTGAGGTGCTGTCGCAAGACGAAAGAACCGACCTGAACCGCCGTTTGTTATCCCATACCCTGGACACGCTCGCCGAGCTCCCCGAAATCGAGCACGTGCTGGTGGTGAGCCGCGACCAGGGCGTGCTGGCGCTAGCGCGCGAGTACGGCGCCCGCACGGTTCAGGAGAACGGCATGCCGTATTTGAACAAATCGCTCGCGCGCGCCACCATCCTGGCCCGCAATTACGCCACGCGCGGCGTGCTGATCATCCCCGCGGACCTGCCCCTCGTCACGCCCGAAGACATTCGCACCGTGCTGAGCAAGGCAACCGACCCCCCGGTGGTGGTGATCGTGCCAGACCGGCGCCACGAAGGCACCAACGCGCTGCTGGTTTGCCCGGCCGGTCTCATCGAATACAAATTTGGCCCCGGCTCGTTCCACAAACACTGCGAAAAGGCGCGCCAGGCCGGGGCGCGGCTGGAAATCTGCGAGCTGCCTTCGCTGGCCCTGGACATGGACCTGCCCGAGGACCTGGAGCTGATCAGCGGCAAAATAGAAAGCTGGCGCGAAATCGGGCGCTAACCTTTCCGACCCCTGAAAAGGTCATATTCACCAAAGACTGGAGGGCTTATGCCAGAGAGAGTTGCCTTATATTTGCAGGACGCCCACGATTTGCGCGATGGGCTGGAATACGTGCGCTACGCTGAATCGCGCGGTTTCGAAGCCGTCTGGCAGGCTGAATCACGCCTGGTGCGGGACGCGATCGTGCCTATGGCCGCTTACGCCGCGGTTTCCGAGCGCATCAAGATCGGTTCAGGGGTGATCAACAACTGGACGCGCAACATCGGGCTGCTGGCGTCCACCTTTCTGACCCTCGACGACCTGGCCCCGAACCGCATCACCTGCGGGCTGGGCGCCTGGTGGGACCCGCTGGCGCGCAACGTGGGCATCGAGCGGCGCAAACCGCTCACCGCGATGCGCGAGACGATCACGGTGATGCGCCGGCTGCTCCAGATGGAGCGCGTCACCTTCCACGGCGAGTTCATCCACGTGGAGGGCATCGAGCTGGACGTGGTTCACGGGCGCCGAGAGCCGCGCCACGTCCCGCTTATGATCGGGGCGACGGGCGACAACATGCTGGAGCTCACCGGCGAGATCGCCGACGGCGCGGTCTTGAACTACTGCGTCCCGCCCAGCTACAACGACCGGGCGCTCGAACTGCTCGACAAAGGGGCGCGCAAGGCGGGGCGCTCGCTCGATGATTTGGACCGCCCGCAGTTGATCGTGTGCTCGGTCGACCCCGACCACGACCGCGCCATCGACACCACCCGCGAGCTGTTGACCCAATACCTGGCGCAGCAGCCGCACATCGCCAAGGCTTCGGGCGTCTCGGATGACGTGGTCGCCCAGATCCAGTCCATCCTGGGCTGGCCGGCGACCAAGGAGCAGATCCAGCGCGCCAAGCACCTCGTCCCCGAAGAGCTGATCCTGCGCATCAGCGCCTCTGGCACGCCCGACGAGGCGCGGGCGAAGGTGGCCGAGTATCGAAAACACGGCTGCACCTGCCCGATCCTGTACCCCGTCGGCGGGGATGTCCACCTGCTGATCGATACCTTTGCCCAGGGTTAACTCACCCCGCCCGGCTCAAAGGCAGGGCCTCCAGCCGGGCGGGCGACAAGCCGCGCCAACGAGGAATGAGCAATGAGCGTTAAACTGGTGCTGCGCGAACAGGAATTCGAAGTGAAGCCGGGCATGACCTTGAGGCACTCGCTCGAAAAAATCGACGTCCTGCCCGAAGCAGTGCTGGCGATCCGGGACGGCGAGATGATCACCGAAGACGAGATCCTGCACGACGGGGAGGTGGTGCGCCTGGTCGCGGTGATCTCAGGAGGTTAAGGCGCACCCCAAATCAATTACAGGTGTCTTTGACCGGTTTGGAGCAGGGTAAGCGATGAAATGTATCAAGTGCGGCGAAAAAGCCGTCATCCATTTGCGCCAGCACAACACCCTGGCGCTGTGCAAGGAAGATTTCCTGGCCTGGGTTCCGGAGCAAACCCAGCGCTTCATCGAGAAGTACCGCATGTTCGGGCGGGACGACCGGGCGCTGGTGGCGGTCTCGGGCGGCAAGGATTCGCTCTCGCTCTGGGATATCCTGTGGCGGTTGGGCTATTCCACCACCGGCCTGTACATCGGGCTGGGAATCGACGGCGGCATCGGCTATTCCGATACGTCTTTGAAGATGTGCGAAAAGTTTGCCGCAGAGCGGGGGTTGCAATTGCAGGTGGTCGACGCGCCGGCAGAGTATGGCGGGACGATACCCGAACTGTCCGAGAGCACCCATCGCGGCCGCAAGAAGCCCTGTGCCGTGTGCGGCCTGGTCAAGCGCCACATCATGAACCGCGCCGCCCGAGAGGGCGGCTATGACGTGCTTGTGACCGGCCACAACCTGGACGACGAAGCCTCGATCTTGATGGCCAACACGCTCAACTGGATTTCCGGCTACCTGCTGCGCCAGTGGCCGGTGCTAGAAGCCGGACCGGGAGGGCTGGTGCGCAAGGCCAAGCCGCTCTGCCGCCTCTACGAGCGGGACATGGCGGCTTATGCCTTGCTGCGCGGGATCGAATATGTCTATGAAGAGTGCCCCTACTCGCACGGCTCGAAATCGCTTTTCTATAAAGAGATGCTCAACCGCCTCGAAGCGGAGCGCCCGGGCGCAAAAATGAGCTTCTACGTGGCGTTCCTGGAAGCGAAGGAACAGGGGCTGTTCGCCAGTTCGACCGACCCGGCCCTGGAGCGCCTGCACAACTGCCCAAGCTGTGGGCAGCCGACCACCGCCCCGGGCGGGTGCGCCTTCTGCCGCATGCTGGCAAAAGCGGTTTAGACGAGCCGAAGCTCAAACTTGTTCCAAATACCGTCCAACTTCCCAATCGGTGACGTGCATGCGGGATTCTTCGATCTCGGCCCACTTGGCGCGCGTAAACGCTTCGTAGAGCGCCGAACCCAGGGTGTCTTTAAGCACCGCGTCGGCGTCCAGCTCGCGCATCGCCTCGGCCAGCGACCCCGGCAGCTCGGCGATCCCCAGGCGCCCGCGCTCTTCGGGCGTCAGGTGGTAGACGTTGACGTTGTGGAGCGGCGCCGGGCAGGGGAGCTGGCGGTCGATGCCATCCAGGGCGGCAGCCAGCATCGCCGTGAAGGCCAGGTAAGGGTTGGCCGAAGGGTCGGGACAGCGCAGCTCGGCGCGCATGGACTGGTCGCGGCCCTTGGTGTACTTGGGGATGCGGATCAGCGCCGAGCGGTTGATCTGCGCCCAGCCGACATAGACCGGCGCCT
>JADYYC010000104.1 GCA_020853835.1 Anaerolineales bacterium | reverse complement strand
TGTACAAGGTCGGGGCTTTCCGCCCGGTATATTTTGTACAGGTTGTACACCGAGCGCGCCTCGGCCCAGAACGGCGCCGTCTGGCGCTCGAGTTCCCAGGGGATCAATCGAAACCCTGCCGAACAAATCTGCTTCGAATACTCCGAAACCGGGCACACAAAGACGACATCGAAATCATCCCTGGTCAGCTCTTCTGCCAGCGAAAGCCGGAAGTTATAGAGATACCAATCCGTATTTGCGACGAGCAGAATTTTTCGATTCAAAACCGGCTTCTTTCACTGCCCAGCTCTAACGAGTATTTCCACAGCGCCAGCGCTCTTCACTCCAGAACGACACCCTTGTGTCTCTGCAAGCCGCCGTCATTTGGCGGCGTGGCAGTCTTCTGGTGTCATTAAGAGGCTGCTAAAATGATCCTTGCTGTTTCCACACTTTGCGGCTCACGCGCCCGCAGGCCGTCGGGTGATCCTGTATGCCCTAAAGCCGCCGCGCCACAAAGATCGCGCCACGTTATTTTACTAGATGTTGGGCGAGAATCCCTGCAGGACAGCGATCGGTATCGCTGTGTCTGTCCTCGCAAGAGAAGCGTTTCTGTGCTTATGATAAAATGTTCTCTATGCAAATTGAAAGCATTGAAAGTCACCTGGCTCCGAAAACGACCCACAAAGAATCGCCCGTTTACGACAGCAGCAAGCGCGGCATTTTGGTCCTCGAGCAACTTCGTGAAGTCCTGCAATATCAAGACCTGATCTTCCAACTCGTCCGCAGGGATATCGTGGCGCGCTATAAACGTTCGGTGCTTGGCGTCGCCTGGACCATGTTGAATCCGCTCGCTATGATGATCGTGATGACGATCGTTTTCTCGCAACTGTTCCACGCTGTAGAAGGCTATCCCGCCTACATCCTGAGCGGTCTCATCACCTGGACATTTTTCAATCAAACCACTTCCGCAATCATCCACAGCCTGGTCTGGGGAGGCGCTTTCTTCCAGCGCATCTATGTGCCCCTGTCTGCCTTCGCCATTTCGGCCATGGGCACCGGGATTGTGAACCTCTTCTTATCCTTGATCCCTCTGCTGGGCGTGATGCTGATCGTGCGCGTCCCAATCCGGCCTTCGATCATTTTTGTCCCCATTCCCATCCTCTTCCTGGCCTGTTTTGCGTTGGGGGTTGGCCTGCTGATTTCCAGCATCGCCATTTTCTTCCCCGACGTGGTCGAGATGTATCAGGTCGCCCTGATGATCTGGTTCTACATCACCCCGATCATCTATCCAATCAAAATCATCCCGGAAAACCTGCTTCCCCTCTTGAAGTTCAATTTTTTCCTGCCGCTTCTCAACCTCTTCCGCATGGTTATCTACGAGGGGAAGGTCCCCACCCTGACGGATCTGCTTTCGGCTTTCCTGATTGCGGCCGTCACCCTGGGGATCGGTTGGTGGGTGTTCGCGAATAAATCCGATGAAATTGTCTACCGCACTTGAGCCTCTGTCCGCCCAGCCAGTCCAGCCCTCTCTGGACAGCCCCATTGTGATCTCGGTCGAGAACGTCACAGTGCGCTACCGCGTCCCAAAAGAGCAGATGCGCACCTTTAAGGAGTATGCCATCCGGCGTATCCAGGGACGCGTTCAGCACAACGAATTCCTGGCGTTGGACAGCGTCAGCCTGTCCGTGCATAAAGGCGAGGTCTTTGGCCTGATCGGCCCCAACGGCGCTGGCAAGACCACCCTGCTGCGGTTGGTGGCGCGTGTGATGCGGCCCACGGAAGGACGCGTCGTGGTTGTTGGCAACGTGGCTCCCTTGCTCGCCATGGGCGCCGGCTTCCACCTGGAACTCACCGGCAGGGAGAACGTCTACCTCAACGGCGCCATCCTGGGGTACGATCGGAAGACAATCGGCCAGAACTTTGACCGCATCGTTGACTTTGCCGAGCTGTGGGATTTCATCGACTCCCCGCTGCGCACCTACTCTTCCGGCATGGTGGCCCGGCTCGGTTTTGCGGTTGCCACCGATATCATGCCCGAGATCCTGATCGTGGACGAAGCTCTCTCGGTGGGCGACACCGCCTTTCAAGAGAAAAGCCTGGCCCGCATCCGCTCCTTCCAGGAGCGCGGCTCGACCATCCTGCTCGTCACACATGGTATGGAAACCATCCGTAAGATGTGTAACCGGGCTGCCTGGCTGGACCAGGGCCGCTTGCGTCTGATTGGACCGGCGCGCGAAGTGGTCGACGAGTATTTGAGCGCATGACCTTTGAAAGTTGATTTGAGATGACTTTTCAACCCAGAGCGCTGATTACCGGCATCGGCGGTTTTGTCGGCCCCTATCTGGCGGCCCACTTGTTAGCCTATAATTACCATGTGACGGGTTTGATCCATGAAGGAGTGGACCGAAACCCCCCGCCGGCGCTCGACCGTCCGGAGTTTCGCTCGGTCTCGCTCATCCCGTTCCACCTGGCGCACCCGCAAAGCATTCAAGACGCGCTTGATCTGGCCCAGCCCCAGGTGCTCTTCCACCTCGCCGGTTATTCCTCGGTTCGAGGCAGCTTTAGCCAGCCCGCAGAGACCTTTCAAGCCAACTGCCGCGGGTTGGAGAACCTGCTCGAAGCGCTGCGCGCCGTCCGTCCCGACTGCCGTTTCATCTATGCCGGTTCGGCCGACGAGTACGGCTTGCAGATCGCATCCGAAGAGCACTACCGCTGGGCGCTCGAGGCGTTCAAGTCCGTCTTCCCGCCTCCTGCCCGCATTCCCGAGCTTCCAATTGACGAGTTGAACCCCTTGCGCCCGCTCAGCCCCTACGCGGTCAGCAAGGTCTATGGCGACTATCTTTGCCGCACGTATTGGGGCGCTTATAACCTGCCCTGCATCGTTGCCCGCCTGTTCAACCACGAAGGGCCGGGCCGCGGCGAGGGCTTTGTCACCTCCAGCATCGTTCGCCAGTGCCAGCAGCTTGCCCGCGGCGAGATCGACCATATCCACATCGGCAACGTGTGCGCATTTCGTGACTGGAGCCATGTAGAGGATATCGTCCAGGGCTATCGCACCCTGGCGGAAAACGGGCTGCCCGGCGAGGTTTACGTGCTGGGTTCGGGGCGGATGAACTCGGTGCTGGCTTACCTGTTGATCAGCTTGAGCGAAGCCGGTTACGAGGTCGAAGCCATAGAGACCCTCGACGGCGTGCGCTGCGTCGATGCCCCGCTCGACCCGGACCCGGCTCCCTTCCTGGGGCTGAGCTTTGAAAAGCCGCGCATCGACGGCCTGCTGCTCTCGGGTGGGTTGACCTACGACCTCGGCGACCGCGGTCTGCTCGTCCACACCCGCCAGGGGGATCTCAGCGTGGTGTTCGACCCGGCGCTCTACCGTCCGGCGGACGTCCCGCTCCAGATCAGCAACCCCGCCCGCGCCCAGGAGATCGGCTTCGCCGTCACGCATTCTTTGCGCGAGACGATCAGAGACCAGTTGGGGATACGATAAGAACACAGCAACACCAGGTGTTAAATGAACCGTGACCAGATTAACGACCTTTACGCAGGCATAATTTACAGTCCCGAAACGCAGCTCGCGGCCCGCGAAAGAATCCACTGGATTTGCCGCCAGGTTCAGGGCGAAAAAGTGCTCGACATCGGGTGCAGCCAGGGGATTGTCTGCCTGCTCTTGGGAAGGGAAGGCTTTGATTGCATTGGGGTCGATATCGAAGAACAGGCCATCGAATATGCGCGAGGAGAGCTCGAGAAAGAAGAGGATATCGTCCGCCAAAGGGTTGCTTTTCAGACCGCAGACGCCGCAAACCTGGAATTTGCGGATGCCGCCTTCGATACAGTCATCCTGGGCGAAGTCCTCGAACATCTGACGCACCCAGAAAAGGTCTTGCAGGAAGCGCAGCGCGTCTTGAAAGAGGCTGGAAGGGTCATTATCACCGTCCCGCTGGGTCTGAATTCTCACCCTGATCACAAACGGACGTTTTACCCCCTCTCTTTTCTGGAAACCGTGCAGCCGTTTTTCCATACGATAAGCATCGATGTGCTGAACAACAATATGATCTATTGTGGCAAGAAAGAGGCGCATTACAACATTGCGAACGTTTCCGATAAGGCGCTCTTTGAGGAGTTCATAGGCGTTCAGAGGCAAACGGACGAAAGAAACCTCGCCCGTGAAGTCCAGTTCGAGGCTACCACTCGAAAGCTATACGAGCAGGAGAAGCAGCTCCGCGAGCAGGAGAAACAGCTCCGCGAGCAGGAGAAGCAACTCCGCGAACAGATCGCCTCTCTGAGCCGGCAAAACGCCTCCATCCAGGAAATCAGCCTGGACCTGAAGAATTCTCTAAACCAGCAAATCAACGCCTTGAACCAACAGAACCTGTCTTTGAGCCGCCAAATCGCCTCTTTGAACGGCCAGAACGCCTCTCTCCAGACCAACATTGCCAACCTGAATGAAGCGCTAGGGGTTCAACAGGCATCACAAGCCGGCGCGCTCGCCTATCAAGAAATGGTTTTTCAACGCTCGGCGCGCTGGCGCATTGGCAGCATCTTCGTGGGCGGTCTGCGCCTGTTGCGCGAGATGATCCTGCATCCGATCCGCTTCAGTAAAGAAGCTGGTCAGCGATTCCGGCAATACTATCGCGAAGTCATGCCGCCTCCATGGCCGGAGGACGAGCCGGGCCAGTCAGCCATCTCGCTGGATGAGAGCATGCTGGCTTACCCGCCTCTCGGCGCTTATGACGAGGTTGCCGCTGAAGACGTGCCGCCTGATAAAGAGGGGGCAATCCCGCTCGGCGTCATCATGGACGAGTTCACCTACAATTGTCTGCGCCCCGAGGCCAGGCTGATCACGTTCCGCCCCGACAACTGGAGATGGATCCTGGAGCGTGAACAACCGCGCGCTCTGTTTGTCGAGTCCGCCTGGCATGGCAACGAAGGCGCCTGGCAGTACCGGATCGCAAAATATGCGAACAACATGGGCGACGAGCTGCTGCACTTGCTGGACTATGCGCGGGCGAAAAAGCTGCCTTCGATCTTCTGGAACAAGGAAGACCCGCCCCACTACGAACGCTTCATCGAAACCGCCAGGTTGTTCGACTTTGTGTTCACTTCTGATGCGGACTGTATCCCGCGCTACCTGCAAGACCTGCCGCACACCCGCGTCCACGCCCTGCCTTTTGCCGCTCAATCGGAAATCCACAACCCCCTGCTTGGCGAACCACGCAAACACTCCGTCTGCTTTTCTGGAACGTATTATGGCGCGACCTTTCCAGAACGGCAGAAGGACATGGATCTCTTGCTAAAACCCGCCCTTGATTTCGGGCTGCATATTTACGACCGGCAGCATGGCATGGTGGGGCCTGGAGCCGATCATTACCGCTTCCCCGAGATCTACCAGCCTGCCATCCGGGGACGGCTGGATTACCCGGAGATGGTGCAAGCCTATAAGCAGTACAAAGTGTGCTTGAACGTCAATTCCGTGAAGACCTCCCCGACCATGTTCTCGCGGAGGGTTTTCGAATTGATGGCCTGCGGCACGGTGGTGATCAGCACCTATTCCAAGGGGATCGAAGAGATGCTTGGCAGCGATCTGGTGCTGTTCAGCGAGGCCGAAGCGGACACCAGACGGCACCTGGAAAACCTGTTGGGAGACGAGGATTACTGGGCGGGTTTATCGGTGCGGGGGGTCCGCAAGGTCATGGAGGCGCACACCTATCGCCACCGCTTGAACGAGGTCTTCGAGCTGTGCGGGCTGGACACGCTGCCTTTCCGCTGGCCCTCCTTCACGGTGCTCGCCCCGGTAAACGATCTGCAAGAGATCGAGAATCTACGCAGCAGCCTGTCCAGACAGTCTTACCGAAATTTCAACGTGGTGCTTCTCCTCATGGATCAGCTAAATGGCCCGCACAAGAGCGGCATAAAGCGCGCCCTGGCTGGCTGGGAAAACAGGGAGCGGGTTGGGCAACTGCGCAACCATCTAAACGGAGTGCGTGTCGACGCGCCTTCCAGCTATGCCGACATCGACCGTTATTTGCGCGGGGACTATGTTGCCATATTCAACGCGCAAGACTACTATGGCGCAAACTATCTCAAAGATTACGCCCTGGCGGCGAATTACGGCAATCAGCCGGAGTTTATAGGAAAGCGCACACATTACTCATCAGCCGGCGGCAAGGGAGAACTGCACGACGCGGGGCACGAATACATCCGGGTTTCCAGGGTGCGGGCTTCCACCCTGGCCGTTCGAAACGAGGGCCTGGATTCGCAGCAACTGCGGGCGCTGCTCGATATAGAATGGTTTGAACCCGCTGGCGAGGAGCAACAGATTCTGGGGTTGGATCGTTTCAACTACATCCACCTGGCTGTTCCCGGCCCTGCCCCCGACAACCTCGCGGAGAAAGTGAGCATTTAAGCCCTTCGCGCTGTTTTTGTGGTGAACGAAATGCGTACAATTCTTTTCAACGGTCATGATATGAAGTTTTTGGGGCCGATGATCCAACATTTCAATAACCGGCTCGATTATCACGTCTTGCTGGATCATCACCCCGGACATGTCATCAC
>JADYYC010000103.1 GCA_020853835.1 Anaerolineales bacterium | reverse complement strand
GGAACCGTGGCGCTCAAGCGGGGCGCGCGGGGAGCCCTGGCGCAGCGAGGTGACCAGGTGGTCCATTGTGAGGGTTTTCGCGTCCAGGTGGCCGATACAGTCGGCGCGGGCGATTCTTTTGACGCGGGTTTCCTGTATGGCTTTCTGAACGGCTGGGGGCTGAACTCGAGCTTGCAGCTCGCCACCGCTTGCGGAGCGATGTCAACCCAGGGCATTGGCGGGACGGTCGCCCAGCCGACGCTGGCTGAAGCTCTGAATTTCCTGAAAGAAAACAAGGTGAACCTGGATGACCAATTATCTTGACGACCTGACAGCGAGACAGAAGCGCGGCGAAGCGGTTGGGATCGCCTCGATCTGTTCCGCGCATCCCTCTGTGCTCAAAACTGCCATGCGCCAGGCGCTGGCGCTCGACCGGCCTCTGCTGATCGAGGCGACCTGCAACCAGGTCAACCAGGACGGCGGCTACACCGGCATGAAACCGCCCGATTTCGTCAGGTACGTGCGCGCGCTGGCGGATGAAACCGGCTTCCCGTTCGAGCGGGTCCACCTGGGCGGGGACCACCTGGGGCCGTCGCCCTGGCAGTCGCAGCCGGCTGATCTCGCGCTGCAAAAGTCGGTCGAGCTCGTGACGGCTTATGCCCAGGCGGGGTTCACCAAGCTGCACCTTGATGCGAGTATGAAGCTGGCGGATGACCCGCCCGGCCCGCTCGCCGCGGAGACGAGCGCCCACCGCACCGCCCTGCTGGCGAGGGCGGCAGAAAAGGCGCTGGAGCCAGCTAGAGCGGCGCAGGTGCGCTACGTGGTCGGGACCGAGGTGCCGCCGCCTGGGGGCGCGCTCACCCACGAAACCCACATCGAGGCGACGCCCGTGGAGCGCGCCCAGGAGACCATCGAGCTTACCAGACGGGCGTTCTCGGCGCTGGGCCTGGATCAGGCCTGGGAGCGCGTGACGGCGCTGGTCGTGCAGCCGGGAGTCGAGTATGGGGATGACTTTGTGGTGGATTATCAGCCCGAGCACGCCGCGGGGCTGGCGCGCTGGATCGAAACGCTCCCCAACTTGATCTTCGAGGCGCATTCCACGGATTACCAATCGCATAAGTCCCTGTCGCTGCTCATGCGAGACCATTTTGCAATCCTCAAGGTGGGGCCGGGGTTGACTTTCGCCTTCCGCGAAGCGGTGTTCAAGCTGGCGGGCATGGAAAACGAGCTTTTCGAGCCGGGCGACCGCTCGCAAATCATCGCAGTCCTCGAAGAGCAAATGCTGCAAAACCCCGCATACTGGGCTCGCTATTATTCAGGCGATGCGGACGAGCTGCGCTTCAAGCGGAAGTACAGCTTTAGCGACCGCATGCGCTATTATTGGACCTCGCCCGCGGTCCAGCGTGCGCTCGAGCGCCTGGTCGCCAACCTGGAACGGCGCCCTCCCCCGCTTTCTTTGATCAGCCAGTTCGATTCGGTTTTCTATACCATGCTGCGAGAAGGCCGGGCTCAGAACACGTCGGCGGAATTTATCCACGAACACATTTTGCGCGCGCTTGCGGCCTATTCGGGCAGTTAGCGCGCAGGGGTTACCCGATTTTTCGATAAACGCCAAAATAGTGCGCCTCGTTGGCGAGATCGCACTCGGGGCCGCGCCAGCTATACGAACCTTCGTAGACCCAACCGTCCAGCCCGCAGGCTAGAAGCGAGAGGTCCCAGGGTGTGTACATGCGGTATTCCCACACATCGCGGGTCTCATGCAACACGTCGTTCAACATGATGCGCGTGTTGAGCACCTCGGTATTGGTGCCTTCTTCCCAATCCCCCGGCAGGTCTTCAAACCAGCGCTCCGCATACCCGTTATCGAAAACGATCGTTTTGCGCCCGCGCAAGCTCTCTTCTAGCACGATCCCATGCGTGAGCGAATCAACATCGACGATGTATATCCCCTCATCCCTCAAGTGCTTTCGCACCGACGAAAAGTTGCGCCGGATTGCGTCCAGGCTCGTGATCTGGGGAAAGCTCTCGAACATGAAGATCGCCGCGACAAATTTCTTCTCCCCTAGCTCGAAATCCACTTCGCCGGCGCGCACGGTCTGAAATTCCACTTTGAGCGTCTTGGCGCGAGCCCGCGCCTCAGCCAGCATCGCTTCCGAAGGGTCCAGCCCGGTTACCTCGAAACCTCGCTGTGCCAGCAGCAGGGCGTGCGGCGCGGTGCGGCAGCCCAGGTTGAGCAGCTTACCGCCCCGAATGCCGTGCTTATCGAGCAGCGTGGTGATTGTTTCGACCTCTATGGAAATGATTTCGTTGGGTTTTTCGAGGATAATTTGATAAACCTCGGGTAGATCATAAATGCTCTTCGCCATCGATGCTTCCTTTCCAGGTCTGTGGCATCTTTTCTCGATTAATCATAACACAAAGGCTGTATTCCGTTATCTACAGGAACGCCGGTTTCGGTTTGCCGGTGAACCCGGCTGAAATTTTGACAACACGAAAGAGATTCTCCCGGCCAGGTCAGCCGGAGTTGTCCCCCTGTTTACCAGTTCAAATCCCGTTCACCTCAATCGTAGCGGATATCCTGGCGAAATTTCGCGCGAGCCTCATGCTGGGCCAGTTTTGCGGTCGCATAGCGGCTCGCCTCGATCATCAGCTTTTTTGCCTCGCCTGCGGGCAACTTGCCGATGTC
>JADYYC010000102.1 GCA_020853835.1 Anaerolineales bacterium | reverse complement strand
GCCCACGCCTCTCGATGATGACCAGTGCCGCTGTGTCCATTGTTTGATCCTTTCTAGACGTCCTGCTCTCCGGCGTCTGTGCCTTGACTTTCAAGCTGCTCAGGCTGGCGGACGATCATCCCGGTCAGCTTCGAGGCGCGGCTGACCAGCCTCAGGATGATTTCAACCAGCCTGGGGTCGAATTCATGCTGGCCCGGCAGAGCCTGCTGCGCCTGGGGGGCGTCCCAGGGACAGAGGGCGTTCACGCGCACGCCGTATTCAGCCAGCTCCCTGGCCGCGGCGCGGGTCAGCCCGACCAGGCCGTGCATACCGGTGATGTAGGCGGACTGGCGCTCCAGGTCGAGCAAGCGCGACGGACCGGCAACGTGCAGGATCGCCCCGCCGCCCTGTTCGCGCATCTGGCGCCCCAGGAGCTGGGTCAGGAAGAAAGCCCCGCCCAGGTTGACCTCCAAAGCCCGCTGCCAGTCCCACTCGTCCAATTCCAAAAGCGCAGCCTGCGGGCTGACCGAGGTGTAGTTCACCACGACGTCCACCCGCCCCCAGTCATCCATGATCTGGTCGATCATGTTGAGGGCCGGCATGCGCCTGGAAACGTCGGCCACGTAATCCCTGGCCTGCCCGCCTGCCTCCAGGACGGCGCGCAGAGTGGCATCCAGGTTGACCGGCGTGACGTCGTTCAAAGCCAACCGCCCTCCCCGGCGGGCAAATTCGCACGCGACCAGCCGCCCCAATTCCCGCCCTGCGCCGGCGACCAGCACGACCTGATCTGAAAATTGGGGCTGTGGTTCCATTTTGCTCCTGAAAATCAGCTTGATTGCGCCTGGCTCCCGCAGACCGGGATTTGCCCCTGGTTTGTGCCCGCGTTCAACGGCAGGCCCAGGTAAGGCGAGGGGTCGAGGGTGTTTTCGATCTCGAGCTCGTTGAGAAAATGCCCGCTGCCGTCGTCCTTGACGATCGAGAAGTGCAGGTGCACCCCAACCGGGTTGCCGGGCGTGCCGGAATAATTACCCTGAAAACCCAGCAGCGCCCCTTCCTCCACGTAGACTTCTTGAATACCGGGCGGGTAAGTCGGGGCGATGTACGATTCGCCGTTCGGGCTGGCCATGTGAGTGTAATACGCCCAGACCTGGCGCCCCGGCTGCAGGGGGTCCTGCGGGATGCGCACGATGACCGAGGATTTCCAATCCAGCTTGCGCGTCAGGTAGCCGGGGTAGGCGGCGTAGACCGGCGTGACGTTGACATCTGCGCCGCCAAAGATATCGATCCCCTGGTGGCGGTGACCCACCCGGAATGAATCGTCCCACAGAAAACCGATGTAGCCGCTGGTTGGCATGACGAACGGCGCGTCGCCGCACCTTTGACCGCCCTGAACGGCCCATTCGGGGTGAGCGGCGGGGTTGCGGATCCAGTCGAGGACGCGCGCCGAGCGCCCGTTATCGCCCCGCCTGCCCCTGAAGACCCAATAACCAAGCGCCAGCAGCACGATGAGCGGCACCAGGATGAGCAAAAGGTAGCCAAGGCGCGACAATTTCAAAACCCTCATTCAGCCGGGTTCTCCTCCGCTGGCTTGAACTTGCGGATGTTTTCAAGCTCGTCTTGTTTATGGTCGGCGAAAAAGATGGTCAGGCGCCCGCCGCTGATCTGTTGCAGCAGGCGCCCGGCAGCCATGCCCGAAGGGGACGCCAGGGCAGATTCCGCTTCGGCCAGGGTGTTGAAGTAAAGCTCGTGCATCTGGCCCACAAAGCAGCTCCCAAAGAGGCGCTGCTCGACCCGGCTGGTCGATTCGCGCACGAGGCCGGGCATGTTTTCTGCCAGGCGCAGAAACGCGGGCCATTGGGTCTCAAATTGGCCCCAGTCTTCCTGTTCTTCGATCAGGATCACGAGCTTGTGCATGGGAATCCTCTCATGCACACATTATACTCGCGGGCCTTCTGGAAATGATCACCTCAAAAGGCGGTTTATGGTATGATACGCCTCGTTAACAATAGTGGTACCGGAGCATAACAAGATGGAAGACAAAATCACCATTATCGAAGGCCCCACGCCAACATTTGAAACGGTTCAAGACGGATGGGCGCTCGGTCTGAACGAGAGCCACCTGCTGTTCGAGGTAGGCCTGACCCGGCTGCGCACTTTCAACGGACAGGGCTTGCTGGAGCGCTGCCATCGGGCCTGGCGGCACAAGAACACCATCAACCTGGAGTACCGCGACGAAAGCGGCTTCGAGGCGCAATCTCCAATCCTGGCGGCGCGCACCCTGGAAGTCGATGACGGTCAGTTGCTGCTGCTGTGGGTGCGCCAGGAAATCGACGTCGATGCGCTGGAGGCGGAGGCCGGCGAGGCAGGGGACGATTTCGAAGACGACGACTTCGATGACGACCCGAACGCCCCCCACTTCTAATCAGAGCCAGACAATCCAGACAAAGAACCCGGAACAACGCCGGGTTCTTTGTTCAATATTCAAAGCGTTTCGAGAGATAACTTATCGCAGGACGCCGAAGATCTTCAGAGCTGCCAGGGCGGCAAACAGGAGCGTCACCAGGATGCCAGCCCGGATGACGTCGCCCGGCTCGCGCTCGTCATGCACGCCAGTCATGAAGTAGGTGCTGCGCGGCTGGTAGAGCGGCCCCCCAAACCAGGCAAACAGCACCCCGCCGATCAGGCCCCCCAGGTGACCCCAGTTGTCGATCCCCGGCGAAAGGCCGATCATCAGATTGACCAGGGCGATGATGACCACGTTCATGAGCATGCGCTGGGCAGCCGGACCGAAAATCTCGCGGTTGTGATAAAGCAGCACCCCCTGCGCGCTCAGCAGGCCGAAGATAGCCGTCGAAGCGCCCAGGGAAGGCGCGCTCGACATGAGAAAAGAGAGCACATTGCCCGCAAAACCCGAGATCAAGTAGAGCGCCAGGAAGCGCTTCCGTCCATAAAAACGCTCCAGCCCGGCGCCCAGGACGAACAGCGCATACATATTAAAGCCAATATGCAAGATCGAGGCGTGCAGGAACATGGGGGTGATCAGGCGGTAAAGCTGCCCCTGGATGATCAACGCGTTAACCTTCATCCCGAGCGCGGCGGGCAGGTCCGTGCCGAGCGTAATCTGGGTTAACATCTGCAGCGCATAGACGGCGACTGTGATCGCCAGCAAAGCCTGCGTGACGATCGGCCTGAAAGCCGGCGAGCCGCTGGCCGAAACCGGCGCAGATTGGCGGGGGGGTGGTGGATAATCGTAGGGAGAATAACTCACAATGACACCTTTTTGTGGTGAACGCGGGCATGCTCGGCCTTGATGATCGCCAGGATGGTATCCAGGGTTTCGTCGAGGTGGTTTTCGCGGTTGACCACAACATAGTCGAACAGTTCGATTTGCTTGAGCTCCTGGCGCGCCGTGGCGATGCGCAATTTGAGGCCCTCGCTGTCCTCGCTCCTGCGGGAGACCAGGCGGTGGATCAGCTCCTCTTCGTTCTGGGTGGTGAGGAATATGAGCAGGCTTTCCGGCGCCAGTTGGCGCACGGTCTTGGCGCCCTGCACGTCCAGGCGCATCACCACATCCCTGCCGCTGGCAAGCGCTTTGCGCACCTGCTCCTTTGGCACGCCTTTGAAGTCTTCATAGACGACCGCGTATTCGAGCAGTTCGCCCT
>JADYYC010000101.1 GCA_020853835.1 Anaerolineales bacterium | reverse complement strand
TGCCATCGAGCTGGACGTCAAACTCTCGGCCGATAAACGCGTCGTCGTCATGCACGATTCAACGGTCGATCGCACCACGCCCATGAAAGGGCGCGTGCGAGATTTCGTCATCGCCGACCTGCGCCGCATGGATGCTGGAAGCCATTTCGATATCGCGTTCAAAGGGGAACCCGTCCCCACTCTCGAAGAGGTCCTGAAAGCGGTTGGGTTGATCACCATCCTCAACATCGAGCTGACCAATTACGCCACCCCCTTTGACGAACTGCCCGCCAGGGTTGCAGAACTGGTCAGGCAGTACAAGCTCACCCAGCGGGTGTTCTTCTCGTCCTTCAATGTTATTGCGCTCAGACGCATCCAATCCAGCCTGCCCGAAGTCCCGGTGGGACTGCTGACGTTCCCGGGGTGGAAAGGCGCATTGATGCGGTCGCTGCCGCGGAGCATCATCGATTATCAGAGCCTGCACCCCGAGCGGTGTGATGCAACGATGGGGTTGATCGAAAGGGCTCAAAAACAAGGGCGCAAAGTGTTCGTCTACACCGTGAACGACGAACAGGATATCGAGAGGCTCTTCGAATACGGTGTGGACGGCATCTTCACCGACGATCCTCTACTGGCTAAAAACGTGCTTGTCAGAACCCAAAGCGCTATTCATTAGGACGGCTGGACGAGCGATGATTCCCGAACGGTGGCTTTTCGAGGCTCAAGAACGAATTTCGCCCTATATTCTACAGACGCCGACCCTTTATGACGCGGATTTGCAGACCTACTTCAAGTGGGAGAACCGCCAGATCAGCGGGTCGTTCAAGCTGCGCGGCGCTTACAATAAAATCCTCACTTTGCAGCCCTGGGAGCTCGAACGCGGGGTTGTAACAGCCTCGGCCGGGAACCACGGGCTTGCGGTTGCGCTCGCCTGCCAGCAGCTAGGGGCGCAGGCGACGATCTTTGTCTCTGAACATGCCGTGCCGGTCAAAATCGAGGCGATTCAAAACACAGGGGCGCAAATTCGCGCCGTCCCGGGCGGCTACAGCGAAGCTGAACAAGCCGGGATCAAATTCGCCCGGGAAAGCCAAGGAACCTGGGTCTCGCCCTACAACGACGGGCAGGTCATCGCGGGGCAAGGCACGCTGGCTCTGGAAATCTTGCAAGATTTACCCGATATCGATGACCTGACCTGGATCGTGCCGGTCGGAGGCGGTGGATTGATCTCCGGGATCGGCGCCGCGCTTCGGGCGCATGAAAAGCGCTCCCAAAGAACTCTGAGGCATCGCCTGGTGGGCGTGCAATCCGAAGCTTCGCCCTTTTTCCACGCCTTATTTCACCACGGAACGCAGGACGGCGTACAAGAGGAGCCCTCTCTGGCAGACGGCCTCGCCGGCGCGGTCGAGCCGGGCTCGCTCACCATCCCCCTGGCGCGCAATTTCGTTGATGAGATGGTGCTTGTTTCCGAGGAGCAAATTGCGCGCGGGATGGCATTTGCGTGGCATCATTACCAGGAAACCATCGAGGGCTCAGGCGCGACCGCGCTCGCAGCCGTTTTATTCGGCAAGGTCAAACCCCGGCCGGCGGTCGTGGTCATCTCCGGAGGGAACGCCCAGCCCGAAATCCACCGGCAGATCGTCGCACAATTTCCCGGCTAGAGACGCCCCATGGTCGAAACCGAGATCACGCCCGATGAAATTATGGTGTTTTGCATTGCCAACCAGGTACGGGATGGTGAGATCGTCGCCCAGGGGCTTGCCACCCCATTGATCGCGGCCGCTTATTTGCTGGCCCGCCACACACACGCCCCGAACCTGTACTTCACCTCCGCCATCGGTCAGGGGGTTTGCCGTGACCCCGCGCCGCTGGGGCTGACGCGCGTGGAAGAGCTCTGGCTGGACCGTTCGCTCAACAACGTTGGGTTTGTGCGAGCTGCGGCTGACATGCTGCCACGTTTGCGCCCCCTGGAGTTCTTTCGACCGGGCCAGGTCGACCCGGCGGGAAATTTCAACAACATCGCGTTCGGGAAGAACTATCTCGCCCCGCGGTTGAGGCTGCCCGGCACGGGCGGAATACCCGACGTGACCACTTATATTGATGACATCTACCTTTACGTGCCGCGCCATTCGCGCCTGACCTTTGTCGAAAAACTTGATTTCCTCTCGGGGCTTGGACATCACCCTGCCCGGCGCTGGGGTTCAGGCCCGCGCTATCTGGTGAGCGACCTGGGGCAGTTCGACTTTGCGGCCCGGGATGCCGACGGAAACCCCTGCATGCGCCTGACCAGCCTTCATCCAGGGGTTTCGATAGCCATGCTCCAATCGCACACGGGGTTTCCCGTCATCGCCGCGCCCGACCTCAAGGAAACGCCGGCCCCCGATCCGGAGGCGCTCAGACTGTTGAGAGAGGAAATCGACCCGCTCGGCATCCGGCGGCTGGAATCGCTGAGCGGCGCCGCCAGACGCCAACTGCTCCGTCAAATCATCGCCCTCGAAAAAGGCCGATAATTCGCGCCAGCCCAACCCGTCTCGGTTTTTGTCCCAAGATGCGCTAAAATATAAGCATGCTTTGGAAGAAGAGACGCCCTTCCGCCGGAAGCGTTTTCCTGGCTCTGGTGGTTGTATTTAGCATTGTTTTTTCGGTGCCCCTGGTTTCAGCCCAGGAACCCGTCCTTCAAGCGCAAATCGAAGCCGAAGCGCTGCTGAAACAAATGACCCCCGAAGAGCGTATCGGCCAACTGTTCCTGCTCACCTTCCAGGGCAGCACCGTCATCCCCGATTCTCCCATTTACAACCTCATTCATGACCGGCACATCGGCGGTGTTGTGCTGCTGGCAAAAAGAGATAATTTCACGCCCACCGGTAACGATCAAAGTACGATACCCGCAAATGCTCAGGCGCTGATCCGCGAGCTGCAACTGACCGAGTGGAACTCTGCCCAGAACGATCAGGTCAACCCGGCCGATGGGCGGTCTTACCGCCCGAGTTACGTGCCATTGTTTATAGGGACCATTCAGGAAGGCGACGGCTATCCCTATGACCAGATCCGGGGCGGAATCACCACCCTGCCCAGCCAGATGGCAATCGGCGCAGCCTGGACGCCCGCCTTAGCCGAACAGGCTGGGAATGTGCTGGGGAAAGAGCTTTCATCTATCGGGATCAATATGCTCATAGGCCCCTCCCTGGACGTGCTCGACCTGCCGCAAAATGAGATTGCCAGCAATCTGGGCATACGCACCTTTGGCGGCGACCCATACTGGGTTGGCGAAATGGGGCGTTCGTTTATTCGCGGCGCTCATCTGGGCAGCAATGGAAGGATGGCCCTGGTGGCGAAACATTTTCCAGGACATGGAGGGTCAGACCGGCTTCCAGAAGAAGAAGTCGCGACGGTGCGGAAATCGTTGGATGAACTCAAGAGCATCGATCTGGCGCCATTCCTCACGGTTACCGGGAACGCGCTCTCCCCCGAGGAGACTACCGATGCGGTGTTGTCCTCGCACATCCGTTATCAGGGCCTGCAAGGGAACATCCGCACGACGACCCGGCCGGTCAGCCTGGATCCACAGGCGCTCAACCTGCTCATGGAGCTGCCTGGGCTGGTAAACTGGCGCAAGAGCGGCGGGTTGGTCATCAGCGACGACCTGGGCAGCATGGCTGTGCGCCGGTTCTACGAACTGACAAACCAATCGTTCGACCCCAGGCGGGTGGCGCTCAACGCCTTTCTAGCTGGGAATGACATCCTTTTCAGCGCGGACTTCTCGACCAACAACAATCCGGACTCGTATGAAGAAACGCTGCGCACGCTGGATTTCTTTGTCCAGAAGTATCGTGAGGATTCCGCTTTTTCACAAAGAGTCGACGAATCGGTGACGCGCATCCTGATGCTGAAAAACAGGCTCTACCCGGGGTTCGATCTCGAAAGCGTAGAGCCGGGCCTCGCCGACCTGGACCAGGTGGGAAAGAACAGCGCGGTCACCTTCGAAATTGCGCGCAACGCCGCGACGCTGCTCAGCCCGTCTCAGAGCGAGCTCGACATCACCATCCCAGACCCCCCGAACCAGAACGACCGGATCGTGTTTATCGTCGACTCGCGCACATCTCAGCAGTGTTCAAACTGCGCCCAGATGCCCGTGCTGAGCACTCAGTCGATGCAGGACGCCGTGATGCGGTTGTACGGTCCTCAGGCAGGAGGGCAGATCTTATCCAGCAACCTTTCTTCATATTCCTTTGGCGACTTGCTCAACATGCTGGATTCGAAGGACGCGAACTCACCGCTGGAAGACAGCCTGGTGCGGGCGCATTGGATTATCATGCTCCCCATCAGCGACACGGGGCCGGCGCCGGCGTTCCAGACGCTGAAGCGGTTCCTGGCCGAAAGGCCCAGCCTCTTCCAACAGAAGCGTTTGATCGTTTTCGCCCTCTCCGCCCCCTATTACCTGGATGCGACCAATATCTCGAAGCTGACCGCCTACTTTGTGCTGTACAGCAAAGCCTCGCCCTTCATCGACACGGCAGCCTACCTCCTGTTTGGAGAGCTGCGCGCGATCGGCTCACCACCGATCTCCGTGCCGGGCACAGGCTACAATTTGAATGAGGCGCTTTTCCCGAACCCTGACATCCCCATCTTGCTCGAGATCGACCAACCATCGGCTACGCAGGTTATCACCGGGACGGTCACCCCGGTTCCGGTCGCCATGCCCGAATACCGGGTCGGCGACGTGATCCCCCTCCGTGCGGGCGTGGTTCTTGATCACAACGGGCATCCGGTGCCAGACGGCACCCCGGTCTCCTTTGTCTTCTCTTTCAACGGTGAACCGACCACCGTCAGGCAGATTGCCTATACTCAGAAAGGCGTCGCCCGGACGACCTTCACCGTGACAGGCTCAGGGGCGTTAGAAGTTTCAGCCGAAAGCGAGAACGCCCGCTCCGAGCCAATCAAGCTGGATATCCCGCTCCCCGATGGCGCGGCGCCCACCCCCACGCCATCCCCGGAACCGACCGCATCGCCGACAGACATCCCTCCGTCTCCCACGCCCGAACCGGTCGTCACCCAGCCGGGGAGTCCCCCCCCAGCCAGACAGCTCAACCTCGAAGAGTGGCTGATCGCGGTGGTGCTGTCTATCGGGACAGCCCTCGGTCTTTACCGGCTGGTGGCCCTGCTGATCAACCCTCGCTGGGGGTTTCGGTCTGCGATGCTGGCGATGATCGGCGGCTTAATGGGTTACAGCTATCTGGCAATTCGCCTCCCCTTCAACGACCCGGCTTCTGACGAGCCGCTCGCTTTGATGGCTTTACTGACCTCGCTGATCGGGATCGCGTTGGGGCTGCTGATCGCGCTGGCCTGGCGCTTCCTGGTCAATCTGACCCGCCAGGTGAGTTCGCGCCAGAGCTAAGCGGTTATTTCATTAAGGTTAACGCCAGGCTGACAAAAAGCAGCAACGCCGAGAACCAGATCAGGACCTGCTCCACCGGAGATGATAGCAGGTCTGCCAGCGAGGGGTCTGGAAGGCTGGCGCGGGGTTTGATCACCGGATCCCAGCTTCCCAGCAGCGTCTCACGGAAATCGCGGATATTTTCGGGTCGTTCGTCGGGGTGTAAATTCATCGCCCAGAGAATGGCGCGCTCAGTTCGAGGGCTGAGGTCGGGATTGATCTGGCGAGGCGGGACGAGCGCATCGGGGTTGAGGAAAAGCTCGCGCGCCTCGGGCGGTGGATGGTTCGTCGCCAGATGGTAGAGCGTCGCCCCAAAAGCATAAATGTCACTGCGGACGTCTGTATGACCTGTATCCCCGCCGTACTGTTCGAGCGGCGTGTACAGCGCCGTGCCGCGCCCTTGTAAGATGGTGATCGTGACTTCATCGGAAGCGAGTATCTTTACCAGCCCAAAATCGACCAGCTTGACCAGCCCGCTGGGGGTCAGTTTCAGGTTGCTGGGTTTGATATCCCGGTGAAGGATCGGCGGGTTCTGACCGTGCATGTAGGAAAGCGCATCGGCGATCTGGCTGGCCCAGTTCAAAACATCTCTTTCTGCCAGAAACGCCGATCGTTGTTTGGCTTCGTTAATCATCATGCGCAGGTCTTTTCCGGGCACGTAATCCATCACCAGATATTCCCGCCCGCCGGAGGAGAAGAAATCCGACACTTTGGGCAAATTCGGATGATCCAGCCTGGCAAGCACGGTGGCTTCGCGCTGGAATTGATCGCGCGCCTGCTGTAACAAATCCGCGGGAAGGCTGCGGTCGTGCTCAACTTCCTTCAAGGCGCATTGGCGGCCTTCCAGGCGAAGATCATCGGCGAGGTAAATGCTCCCCATCCCCCCCTGGCCGATAATTTTCACAATCCGGTAGCGGCCGCGCAAGATTTCGGAGGTTTTTAGCGGCGTTGGCATGGTCGTTTACAATATAGCCCGGTTTTTTCCTGCGCACGATCGAACACAGATGATCGATTACGCATGATTCATGATATTATACCTGTGGAGATGCAGCTATGGAGAAATATGGCGACGAAGTGCCGTTCTTGGTCGCCCAAAACGGCCCGCTTAACGGCCAACGCTGGCCTTTGCGAACCGCCCTGGTTCTGGGGCGCGAACCCGATTGTGACATCGTCATCGCCGACCGCCAGGTTTCCCGCCATCACGCCCGCCTTTCCATCGACCAACACGGGATCGTGCTGGAGGATCTTGGCAGCAAAAATGGCACGCATAATAACGGCCAAAAAATCGAAATGGCGACCATGCTGCAAGATGGGGATGTGATCCAGATCGCCCTCGCCCAACAATTCGTCTTTCTAAGCTCAGACTCGACCATCCCGTTGGAAAACCAGCCGGCGGAGGCCAGAGATCACCTGGCAGGAGGGGTGCATTCCGTCCCCATCCCGCCCGAGATGAGCCGGTTACGGCTGGAAAAAAGATCCCGGCGGGTCTGGATCGCCATGCCCGCAGGCGAACAATCCATCGACGAAAAGGAGATTATCCCTCCTCTGTCGGTCTCTCAATTCAAATTGCTCGAAGTGCTTTACGACAACCAGGGCCGGGTGGTCTCCCGTCCGGACCTGGTGAGCGCAATTTGGGGCGAGGGCCAGGCTTTCGAGATCTCAGAGCAAGCTCTGGACGCCCTGGTTCGACGGCTGCGAGACCGGATCGCCCGCATCGACGCGACACATGAATACGTCGTGACGGTGCGGGGACACGGACTGAGGCTGGATAATCCCCTGCTGTAGGAAGCTGCTGTTACATCCTTCCGGCAACGCTCCTCAACTATTGCTTGAGGTTGCGCTGCATCGTGAAGCGCAGCGCCTGGCGGTTGGCTGCTGTCACATGCTCTGCCAGCTCTTTATCTTCGCCGGAGCCTGCCTGTAAAGCAATGTTTGCCAGTATACCCATAAACTCCTGCGTGATCTGATCCTGGTGCTCCTGGAGAAATGCCAGGCGCGCCTTATCATCTGGCGCATCCAGGTAATCTTCAACCAAAGATACCTCGGGCGGAGCCTGAGACGCTTTTGCGATCACGTCCAGGATTTTCTGCAGCTTGCTGGAACGATCCAGGTTGCCTTTGCTGCGCGCCTCCTTCTGCAGCGCCTCCACTTCGTGAACAAAGATCTCGTCTATCGCGGGCATGGATTGTTCAATGGCTTCTTCCAGGTTTTCGACCTGCAGAAGCGCTTCCACCAGTTCACGCGACTGGGCGCGCTGTTCCTCGATCTGGCGGTCGATCTCCTGAGTGAGCTCGAGCAGGTGCGTCCTGAGGCCAGCCAGGCGTTTGCGGCCATCGGCGTGAGCTTTATCGATGCGCTCGCTGAGCAACTGGAAGAACTGATAATCTAACACCGGCCTCGCCAGGCTGACCAGGGCATTCAGGCGCGTCTCGTTTGGAGCCTGGATAACAAGGTCGAGCATCTTCTCGCGCGTCAGGTTCTGACCGAGGTTTTGCAAATCTTTCAGGGCGGTCTCAATTTCTTGCGATTGAGCTTTTAGCTGCTGGCCGTATGTGGTTACGCCCAACAAGCTGCGCTGTAATGCCACCAACTCCTGCGCCGATTGACGGTCTCCACTTGCAAGCGCGGCCTCGCCCAACCGGTTGAGCAGCATGAAAAACTCGGCGTCGATCAGCGCATCTTCCTGCTTCGCCAGCTCGGCGCGCGCGGCTTCGTCTGTCGTGGTCGCCAGGCGCTGTAACAGGTCGAGGCGCTGCTGCTGAGCCTGGATCATCTCGCGGGTGATCCCATCTGCCTCCAGGATGCGCTCAACCAGACCCTGCATGGTCAGCGTGGATTGGGGGTTGAACAGGTAACCCTTACGCTTTTCCTGGGGCAGGTTGTTGATCACCTGGTTGATCAGACCGCCGATCACGCGCTCCTGCTCATTGCGCGGCAATCCAATTTCTGCCGGGACATAGGTGAGCAGCAGTTCTTTATCGGGATCATGATATACAATGATCGACGAAAGGTTGCCCTGATATCCACAGTTCTGGCAATGGATAATATTGAAAGCGCCGCTAAGCAATTTCTGCTTGGCGTCCCGGTCAACGTTGAGATCAAATAGCTGCTGGATATCAGCTATGACCGGCTGCCGGCAGTTTGGACAAGTTACTTGAGTTTTAGGCATTCGAAAAATCTCCTGACAGGATATCTGAAATAATATCTGGGTGAAGATCCATTCATTGATGGATGTCTGAGTGATCGCGCGGCAGGTTGAAACAGATCCTGGCCCCTTCTCCGGGGGTGGGGTCGACCCAAATCCGCCCCCCATGCGCTTCCACAACCGCGCGCGAGAGATACAAACCCAACCCTGCCCCTTTAGTCGTACGGGAGGCGTCGGTGGAACGGTAGAAGCGGTCGAACACGTAGGGGATATCCCCGATCTCGATCCCGGGGCCCTGGTCGCTCACGCACACAACCACGTATTCGGGATGGACCTGGCCGCGAATGGCGATCTCCCCGCCATCCGGTGAGTATTTGATCGCGTTCGAAATCAGGTTCGATAGAACCTGCTCCAGGCGGACCTCATCCCCGAGCACCACGGGGAACTGCGCCGGGAACTCCACCCGAAATGTATGCCGGTTGGTTTGGGTTTTAAACCGCTCCGCGATACGCCTGGCGAGCTGATCGAGAGCCACATCGGACTGGTTTATCGCCAGGACGCCAGCCTGAAGACGGGTGGCGTCGAGCAGGTTCTCGATCAGTCCCGTCAGGCGGTCGGCTTCTTCCTCGATGACGGCCAGGCTGTCCTGCACAATCGTGCGGTCCCAGGCGGCGTCTTCCCGGCGCAAAGTGCTGACATAACCTTTGATCAACGCTACGGGTGTTTTCAATTCATGGCTGATCACGGAAACAAACGTGCTTTTTAATTCCTCCGCCTCCCGAAAACGGGTGATATCTCGAATCGAGGCGATGATGTTCAACAGCTTACCGTCCGGCGAGAGCAGCGGAGAATATGTGACCCCTACCGGCAATGCGGGCTTATGTAGCCGCTCGAGATCGCCTTCGACAAACAGCGTCGCATGCGGGGTGAGCGGCCACCCCCCCACTTCGGCCTGCTCCAGGCTCAACCCATCTCGCAGCTTGACCCAGCGCAGAACGTCTTCGTGTTTGGCGCCGCGAATCTCTTCCACCGAAACGCCGAGCATTCGCGCCAACGCCGGGTTGCAGTTCTCGACTGTGTGAGTCGCATCCATGATCAGGATGCCGTCCGCCAGCGAATCAAGCAGCGCCGACAGGCGTTGTTCCTCGTTGGCGATCTTGGTGTATAGTTGGGCATTGTGGACCGCGATGGCAGCCTGGTCTGCAAAGCTCTGTAACAATGCCTTGTCATTCGTCGAGAACACGCCCATGTAATTTCTAAAGACGAACAGGATGCCAATGATGCGGTTGCGCGCAATCAACGGAAGCGCCACCCCGGTCAACAATCCCATGCTGGCGGTGCGAATCAGGCGCTGGAGCAGTTGGTTAATTTCCAGCAACTCGGTGCGCGCCGACTCTTCTTGCTCCGAGACCTTTGCCAGCAGCGGTTCTATCTGGCCCAAAAACGCGGGCGAGATGGCATGCGAGACAGCCACACGCCACCCCACGTGCGGTTCGCGCAGCGCGATGATCCCGGCCTGCCCGGCCAGCATCTCGATGGTGATGTGAAGAATGCGCGCGAGGACTTTGCTCAGGTCTAATTCCTGAGTGATCGCACGCGTAATCTCCAGCAAATAATCTCGCTGGCGGACGCGAAAGTCAGGCAGCAACTGGTTTCGCCTCAGCGAGCTGCGCCTCGACCCCACCCTCGCTGATGCGGATAGCCTCGTCGAGGATTTCCATAGCTTCGTCAATTTCGCTGCGGGTGACGTTTAGCGGCGGGGCGATTCGAATCACGCTAGATCCGCAACCCAGGAGCAGCAGCCCGTGCAAGAAAGCATGGTCAACGACCAGGTCGCGCAGCTTGAAGTCGGGCTCGCGGGTCTGGCGATCCTTTACAAAATCCAGGCCGATCATCAAGCCCAGGCCCCGCACCTGCCCAATGGATGGGTGGCGCGACATCATTTCTTCAAGGATCTTCCTTGTGTAATCCCCCATCTCGGTTGCGTTTTGCATATAGCCGTTCTCGATCAAATCGATCGTCGCAAGCGCCGCGGCGCAGGAAATTGGATTCCCGCCAAAGGTGTTGCCGTGCGCCCCCTTCGGCCAATCGACAATATGCTTTTTGGCGAACATCACCCCGAGCGGCACGCCAGATGCGATCCCCTTGGCCGAACACACAATATCCGGCTCGACGCCAAAGTGCTCGACCGCCCACCATTTGCCCGTGCGCCCCATGCCAGATTGGACTTCGTCAACGATCAACAGGATTTTATGGCGGTCGCACAGCTCGCGCAAGGCAGGGAAAAAGCCTGGCGATGGGATGACGTAGCCGCCCTCGCCCTGGATTGGCTCGACCAAAATCCCTGCCACGTCCTCTGGCGGAAGAAGGTGGCCGAGGATCTGCTCTTCGATGTACCTTACGACGGTAACCCCGTAATCTTCACCGGGGCGGGATTCCAGCAAGGGGCGGTAAGGGTCAGGGTAGGGGGCGTGTACCACGCCGCTCATCAATGGATAAAAATCGCGATGGTATAGGGGCTTGCTGGCTGTAAAAGTAACCGCGCCCATCGTTCGCCCGTGAAACGCGCCCAGGAAACCGATAAATTCTGTGGCATGCGTGTGATAGCGGGCCAGCTTAATGGCGGCCTCCACGCTCTCCGTGCCGGAGTTGGTCATGAACGAAACCGCATCTTCCTGAAAGGGCGCAATCTCGTTGATCTTCTCGCCCAATTTCACCCAGTTTTCATGATAGAAATCCGAGGAGATGTGGATAAACTTCTCCGCCTGTTCCTGGATGGCTTTCACCACCTTTGGGTTGCTGTGCCCGGTGGAAACGACGGCGATGCCGGCTGCAAAATCCAGGAAGCGGTTGCCGTCCACGTCCCAGACCTCGGTGCCTTTTCCATGATCCATCACAAACGGATAGCCGCGAGGATAAGAAGGGGAAATGACTTCGTAATCCCGCTTAATAATTTCACGCGCCTTGGGTCCCGGCAAATTCATGATCTTCATTCTTTTTCATCTCCTGAGTGGCTGTGCGAAAAGTCCCCATGGGTTCGATGGCAGTTTGTTAGCGGCGACCAGTCAGTCTGAAATTATATCACTGCCTGCCATCTCGTTGAGAACGGTTATAATCTGCGAGTTGTGCCAACGCCGCACAATTTCACCTGATCGAACTGTGGACAGGCTTCGCCAGACAAAATGAAAAACAAGTTCACCTTTGAAATTGTATCCAATCAAGGGCGCGCCCGGGCGGGAATTCTGAACACGCCGCATGGGCCGCTCCTCACCCCGCTGTTTGCGCCAGTTGGCACCCAGGCGGCCGTAAAAGCGACCACCGCGGCGCAGCTCAAAGAGCTTGGAGCGTCACTGATCCTGGCAAACACCTATCACCTTTACCTCCGGCCGGGAGACGAACTCGTCGCCGAAATGGGCGGGCTGCACGCCTTCATGAACTGGGATGGGCCGATTTTGACCGATTCTGGCGGGTACCAGGTGTTTTCACTGGCAGATTCGCGCCGAATCGATGAAGAGGGGGTCACATTCAAGAGCCATATCGACGGCTCCTTGCACCGGTTAACGCCCGAAAAAGTGATCTCGATTGAAGAAAACCTGGGCGCTGACATTATCATGGCGTTTGACGAGTGCGCTTCACCATACGACCGGGATTACAACGAACGCGCCATGAAGCGCACGCACGCCTGGGCAGAGCGCTGCCTGCGTGCCAAAACCCGCCGCGATCAGGCGCTGTTTGGCATCGTTCAGGGTGGGGTCTTCCCCGATCTGCGCCGCGAGTCCGCGACCT
>JADYYC010000100.1 GCA_020853835.1 Anaerolineales bacterium | reverse complement strand
GGGAGACAACGTGAACCTGGAAGTTGAGTTGATCGTGCCGGTGGCGCTGGAGCAGGGCTCGAAATTCGCCATACGCGAAGGCGGGCTGACGGTTGGCGCGGGCGTGATTACCAAGATCCTGGATTAGGTGAAAACATATGGCAAAGCAGAAGATCCGCATCCGTTTGAAGGCTTACGATCACCGAGTTCTTGATCAGTCAGCCAAACGCATCGTCGAGACTGCCGAGAGAACTGGCGCCCGAGTAGTTGGCCCTGTACCCTTGCCAACTCGCATCGAAAGGTTTACAATACGGCGCTCAACTTTCATCGACAAGGATTCTCACGAGCACCTTGAAATCCGCACGCATAATCGCTTGATCGATGTATTGGACCCAGACTCGAAGACGATCGACATGCTGATGCGATTGAATCTTCCCGCTGGCGTGGATATCGAAATCAAGATCTAGTTGGATTGTGTTGCTGTCCATGCTCGGGACAACGTCCCGAGCATTCGTGACCGTAACACCTGACATCGGAATAGACGGAGTAAGAACAGTGCTGATTGTGGGCGCCCGAAAAAAACCGCCCTCGACAGGCTGATTTACTGCCCCGTATTCAGGGATGATGCAGTCCAGCCCAGGCTGACAGTCCCGGATTTTTGAGAGCAAGGAGACAATCGAGATGTTGAAAGGGCTTATTGGCAAGAAAGTCGGCATGACCCAGATTTTCGACGACGCCGGTTCTGTAATACCGGTCACGCTCATCGAAGCTGGGCCTTGTTACGTCACCCAGGTGCGCCAATCTGATAAGGATGGATACTCGGCGGTGCAGTTGGGTTTTGGAGAGGCAAAGCCACGGCGTCTTTCTGGTGGTCAGTTAGGGCACCTGAAGCGTAACAGTCTGCCTCCGTTGCGCTTTTTGCGCGAGTTCAGGGCGAAATCGCCCGAGCTAAACGAAGGCGATGCCCTCAAGGTCGATGTTTTTTCGATTGGCGAATTTGTCGATGTGATTGGAACCAGCAAAGGCAAAGGGTTTGCCGGCGCTGTAAAACGCCACCATTTTCGGGGCGGGCCCAAGACGCACGGACAGTCCGACCGCCAGCGCGCCCCAGGCTCACGCGGCTCTGGCACCACCCCGGGCCGGGTCAACAAAGGCGCGCGGGGGCCAGGACACATGGGAAATGAGCGCGTCACCACCCAGAATTTAAAGGTGGTCTTGGTCGATCCGGAGAGAAATCTCCTGGGTGTTCGCGGTTCTGTGCCTGGTTCGAAAGGCGGCATTCTGATGATCAAGGAAGCCCGCAAGCAATAGCTTGGCGGGATGCCTGATCCGATAGGAGCGATGGACATGAAGGTAGATGTCGTGAATATGGAAGGCCAAAAAGTGAAAACGGTCGAACTGCCGTCTGCGATCTTTGAAGCCCCAATAAACGTAGACTTGATGCATCAAGCATTTGTACGCCAGATGGCGAATGCACGCCTCGGAACGCGCAAGACCAAAGGACGAAGCGAAGTATCCGGCGGCGGCCGCAAGCCCTGGCGGCAGAAGGGTACTGGTCGGGCGCGGCAGGGTTCGATCCGTGCAGCGCAATGGGTCGGTGGAGGCAAGGTCCATACGCCCAAGCCAAAGGACTTCTCACAATCCATGCCGAAGAAAATGCGCCAGGCGGCTATCCGGTCAGCGCTTTCCGTGAAAGCGGCTGACAATGAATTGCTCGTTCTCGACAGCCTGGAACTGCCAGAGATTAAAACTCGTTTGATGGCTCAGGCATTGGACCGGCTGGTTGGCGAATCGAGCGCGTTGATCGTGCTCCCCGAAAAAAATGACAGCTATCAACGGGTGGTCCTTTCAACTAATAACATTCCGGATGCCAAGACCGTTCTGGTTAATTACCTCAACATCCGAGACTTGCTTGGATACGAGCGCTTGATCATCCCGGTGCCAGTCATTGCCCAGTTGGAAACCTTGCTGGCGAACTAGGCGGAGGATAACTTATGAACAGCCTATACGATGTGCTTCGGCGCCCACTGATTACAGAAAAGACGAACTACATGAATGGCGATCTGCGCCAATATGTATTTGAAGTCTCGCAAGACGCATCAAAGGGACTTATCAAGGATGCAGTCGAAACGATCTTCAAGGTAAAAGTGATGCGGGTGAATGTGATCAACATGCCAGCCAAGAAGAAACGCAACTTGCGCAGCCGCAGGATCACCACCCGGCGTTCTAGCTATAAGAAGGCCATTATCACATTGGCGCCGGGCGATTCAATACCCGTGTTCGAAGGAGTGCGATAATGGGCGTGAAGAAATTCAAGCCTGTTACCCCCGGTCAGCGGGGCATGACAGGCTACTCGTTTGAAGAGATCACCAAATCGACACCCGAGAAGTCGCTGATCAGCCCCAGGCGCAAGAGCGGTGGCCGCAACATGTATGGCCGCATAACCGTTCGCCATCGCGGCGGTGGTCATCGCCGGCATATACGTCTGGTGGATTACAAACGCGACAAGCATGGCATTCCCGCCCGCGTTGCCGCAATTGAGTACGACCCCAACCGGACCGCCCGTCTCGCATTGCTCTTCTATGTGGATGGCGAAAAGCGGTACATTATCGCGCCGCTCGATTTGCGAGTTGGCGATACAGTCATTAGCGGGCCTACAGCCGAGGTCCGCCCGGGCAATTGTCTGCCAATCGCCAACATTCCGGTAGGAACGCTCCTTCATAACTTGGAGATCAAAGAAGGGCGCGGCGGTCAACTTGTGCGCGCGGCCGGGGTGTCCGCTCAACTGCTGGCAAAAGAGGGCGACTATGCCCAGATTCGAATGCCTTCTGGTGAAGTTCGGCTGATCCGCCAGACCTGTTACGCCACGGTAGGGCAGGTCGGAAACCTGGATCACAGCAATATCAAATTGGGCAAGGCGGGGCGCAAACGCCACATGGGTATCCGCCCAACTGTGCGCGGAACGGCGATGTCGCCTCGCGACCACCCGCATGGCGGCGGCGAAGGACGTCAGCCCATCGGCATGCCCAGCCCAAAGAGCCCGTGGGGCAAACCCACCCTGGGTGCGAAAACCCGCCGCAACAAGCAAACGGATAAGTATATCCTCCGGCGGCGCGGGAAGAAACGCTAGAAGAGCGCCGGGCATACAGCTGGTGCTTTAGAAGGATTGTTGGAGATAAGACTATGGGACGTTCTTTGAAAAAAGGCCCTTTCGTTGCTGGGAAGCTGCTCGAGAAGATTGAGCGCATGAACGAGCGCAGTGAAAAGAAGGTTATTCGAACCTGGAGCAGATCCAGCACCATTTTCCCCCAGATGGTTGGCCACACCATCGCCGTTCATGACGGGCGCCGGCACGTGCCGATCTACATCACGGAAAATATGGTCGGGCATAAGCTGGGTGAATTTGCTCCCACCCGCCTCTTTCGTGGGCATGTAGCCGAAAAGAAGTCCAGGAGAGGATGAGCGCGATGGCGACGGATATTTTTGCCCAGGCTCGTTTCATCCCAATCTCTGCCCAGAAGGTCCGCCTGGTTGCGGATCTGGTGCGGGGCAAGGATGTTGTTGAAGCCCTGACGCTGTTGAAGTTTACGCCCAATTTCGCGGCTGAACCGGTATCGAAGGTCGTCGCGTCTGCGATGGCGAACGGCGAGGAAAATTTCGGCGTAAGCCGAGATGAAATGTATATTCACAAAATTGTTGCTGACGAGGCGCCCACCCGAAAATGGCGTCGGTTTGGCGCCCGGGGACGGTTCAAGCCGTGGTTGAGACGCTCTTCACATATCACCGTGATCCTGCGCGAGCGAGAGGATTAAGGAGACATTATGGGTCGTAAAGTTCATCCGATCGGGTTTCGATTAAAGATCAACAAAACCTGGGAAGGTCGCTGGTTTGCGGAAGGAAAAGAATATGTAGAGAACCTGCACCAGGATTTCCACCTGCGTGATCTGGTGCGCGAACAGTCGCCGCGCGCCGGGGTTTCCAGAGTTGAAATTGAGCGGTTCCCAGGCAAAGTAAAGGTGATCGTTCATACGGCGAAACCAGGCATCTTGATCGGTCGCAAAGGCGAAAATGTGAAGAAGATCCGCCAAAGCCTGGAAGCCGCGGTGGGAAAGAAAATCGATCTGGAGATCAAAGAGATCAAGTCGCCCGATCTGGACGCATTTCTGGTCGCAACGAATATCGCTGAGCAGCTTGAACGCCGGATCAGCTATCAGCGCGCGATGAAACGCGCGCTGCAACAGGCTGCCCGGCAAGGCGGCGAAGGCATCCGTGTCGAGGTTTCTGGCCGCCTGAGTGGAGCCGAAATGGCCCGCACGGTCAACATGCGCGAAGGGCGCGTGCCACGCCAGACCCTGCGCGCCGATATCGACTTCTCCAAAGCCGAAGCGCTGACCACCTATGGACGGATCGGCGTCAAAGTCTGGATTTACAAGGGCGAGGTCCTTCCCGAACTCGAAGAGAAGCTCGAATCGACTGAAGGCGTATACGTGAGTGAATAGATCAGGCGAATTGCGCTTCGGCGCAGGTTGGAAGCAGAATTTCCAGCCCGCGCTCGAGCGGCAGCGTTCTGAAGAAGCGAGGTTGTTATTATGTTAATGCCAAAACGTGTGAAGTGGCGCAAGCAGATGCGCGGCCGGATGAGAGGAAAAGCTTATCGTGGCGCGGATGTCGTCTTTGGGGATTTAGGCCTCAAAGCTGTGGAGCCAGGGTGGGTTTCTGCCCGCCAGATCGAGGCTGCGCGGCGTGCCATCGTTCGCGCCATGCGCCGGCGCGGCAAGTTCTGGATCCGTATATTCCCGGACAAACCGGTCACCCATAAACCAGCCGAGACCCGCATGGGAAAAGGCAAAGGCAATGTCGAATACTGGGTGGCGGTTGTAAAACCCGGAAGGATCATGTTTGAGATCGGCGGTGGAATCCCTGATGATATAGCCAGGGAGGCTTTGCGTTTGGCTCAATTCAAATTTTCGATTAAAACCAAAATCGTCGGCCGCCATGATGTTATGGGAGGCGAATGATGAGCGCCAAAACGAAGAAATTGCACGAGATGTCCACCGATGAGCTGGTGCGGAACCTGAGCGATGCGCACGAAGAACTGATGAATCTCCGGTTTCAACAGGCAACCGGCGAGCTGACGGATCACACCCGGTTCAAGCAAACGCGCCGGCACATTGCCCGGCTTATAACCATCATTCATGAGCGCAAATTGAATGTGGCTGGAGGTGATAAATGAACGCACGCCGTCGATTGGTTGGTGTGGTTACAAGCGACAAGATGGAAAAGACGGTTGTGGTTGAGATCAGCCGGGCGTTTCGCCATCCCTTATACAAAAAGACGGTCTATTCTCGACGACGCGTGATGGCTCATGACGAGCTCGGATGCCAGTTGGGCGATAGCGTGCAGATCGTCGAATGCCACCCCTATTCGCGCCACAAACGCTGGGCAGTCGAGGCGATCATGCGGCGTGATGTTGCCGCAGCCGAGCCGGCGATAGAGACGCTCGAAGCCGTGGAGGAACAAGAATGATCCAGCACGAATCGCGCATTAAAGTTGCCGACAACACAGGAGCGCGCGAACTCCTGGTAATCCATATCACGGGCGGATCGAGCCGTTTTTATGGACGGATTGGCGATGTGGTCGTTGCTACGGTGAAATCTGCCACGCCAACTGGATCAGTGAAAAAGAGCGATATCGTCAAAGCCGTGATCGTCCGCTGCGCCAAAGAGTGGCGCCGAGAGGATGGGTCCAGCATTCGATTTGACGATAACGCGGCGGTGATATTGGACACTGATGGCAGAAACCCTAAGGGGACGCGCATTTTCGGCCCCGTCGCGCGCGAACTGCGCGAGAAGGGTTTTATGAAAATCGTTTCGCTGGCCCCAGAGGTCTTGTAAGACGGGCGATAGAGCGAAGGAACGTAGGAGTAAGAGCCGTGAAAGTAAAGATTCGTAAAGGTGATACTGTTGAGATCATCGGCGGGCGGCTGGAAGACAAGGGTAAGCGGGGCGAAGTGATCAAAGTCTTGCCAGAGGATAGCCGCGTGGTGGTGCAAGGTATTAACATGCGCAAAAAGCATCAGCGCCAGACACAAGCCCAGGGGCGCACGATCAATCCGGGTATCATCGAGTTCGAAGGGCCTATCTCGATCTCGAATGTTATGTTGATCTGCCCTGCATGTAAGGAGCCTACCCGTGTCGGCCTGCATCGCGGTGAGGATGGCTCGCAGAGAGTCTGTAAGAAATGCAAGGCGCAGTTCGATTAATTGGCAGTTTTGGAGCACGATTATGGGCCATGTGTTAAAAGATCGCTATCAAGAAGAAGTTGTGCCAGCGCTCATGAAAGCGCTGGATATCAAGAACAAGATGCAAGTTCCGCGGGTGCAGAAGGTTGTTGTCAACATCGGCCTGGGCGAAGCTTTGGAAAACTCTAAAGCGTTGGACGCGGCTGTGGCAGACTTGAACCTGATCGTCGGACAGAAACCGGTTGTCACCAAAGCGCGCCAGAGCATCGCGAACTTCAAGCTGCGCGAAGGGCGCTCGATCGGCGCAAAAGTCACGCTGCGCGGCGAGCGGATGTGGTCGTTTCTCGATCGCTTGATGAATATCGCACTCCCAAGGGTGCGCGACTTTCGCGGCATTTCCCCCAACGCTTTCGATGGGCGCGGAAATTACACCCTGGGATTGCGTGAGCAGCTCGTGTTCCCTGAGATCGAGTACGACAAGATCGATAAATTGCGCGGCCTGGAAGTGACCATCGTCACAACAGCCACGAACGACGATCATGGTCGTCAATTATTGCAGATGCTCGGCATGCCGTTCAAGAAAGAAGGTTAACCAATGGCAAAGAAAAGCATGATTATCCGGGAGACAAGGCGGAAATACCCTACCCGTGTTCGCAACCGCTGCAAGATCTGTGGGCGGCCGCGCGGATATTATCGCAGGTTTGGGTTATGCCGGATTTGCCTGCGCGATCTGGCATTGCAGGGCAAAATCCCGGGTGTTACGAAGTCTTCCTGGTAGCCGGGCGGAGGGTGTATAGATGAGTGTGACAGATCCTATCAGCGATATGTTGACCCGCATCCGAAATGCGGTAATGTCCGGTCATCCGAGTGTTGCGATGCCGAGCTCCAAGATCAAGGCGGAAATCGCCAGGATCATGCAGGAGGAGGGCTACATCACAGACTATGATCTCGTGGATGGAAAAGTGATCGGCTCGAAAACTCTGCGCATCCAACTCAAGTATGTTGGCGAGCGCAGAGAGCGCCAGCCGGTTATCACCGGGCTTGAGCGCATCAGCCGCCCCGGCCGGAGGGTATATACTGGAAAACAGGAAATCCCTTATGTCCTGTACGGTATGGGCATTGCGATTTTATCCACGCCCAAGGGTGTGATGACCGGTCAGCGCGCCCGCCAGCTTGGGGTTGGCGGTGAAGTGCTGTGCAAGGTCTGGTAAGGAGGTACCGGTGTCTAGAATTGGTCGTATGCCCATTGTCGTACCGAAAACCGTTGAAGTGAATATCCAGGGTGCGTCGATTCGGGTAAAAGGCCCGAAGGGTGAGATGCAGCGGACCTTTCCCCCTTCAATGCGATTTACGCTGGATGACGGGGTTCTCGAAGTCAAGCGCGCCACCGACGGGCGGGAAGATCGCTCGTTGCATGGCATGACCCGCACACTGGTGAACAACATGGTGGTCGGTGTCAGCTCGGGCTTTGAACGCATCCTCGAAGTCAACGGTGTCGGGTATCGCGCGGAAGTTCAGGGGAACAACCTTGTTCTATACGTAGGTTATTCTCATCCGGTAGTGATGGAACCTCCACAAGGGATTTCATTCGAAGCGGATATGAAAACGCGCCGGATCAAGGTTCTGGGCTTTGACAAAGAGCTCGTCGGGCAGATCTCCGCCGATATTCGAAAGGTGCGCCCGCCGGAACCCTATCAGGGCAAAGGTATTAAGTATCTGGAAGAGAAGATCCGCCGCAAGGCAGGAAAAGCGGGTAAGGTGTAATTATGTCCATGAATAAATCTCGTTCTGCAACGCGCATACGCCGGCATGGACGCGTTCGAAAAAAGATCAACGGCACCCCTGAGCGACCGCGGCTCTGCGTGTATCGCAGCATGGAAGAAATTTACGCCCAGGTGATCGATGATCAGGCTGGCAACACGCTGGTTTCCGCCTCATCGATTGACCACGAACTGCGCTCAAAAGCAGCCGGCAAGACCAAGACCGAACAGGCGCGCTTGGTTGGCAAAACTGTGGCCGAACGCGCCAAAGCAAAAGGGATTAACCAGGTTGTCTTCGACCGCGGCGGTTTTCAGTACATTGGGCGTGTCAAAGCTTTGGCCGATGCAGCTCGTGAAGGCGGGCTTGAGTTCTAGTGGGAGGATTGCGGCGAGCAAATAGTCGCCAGCATTCTTCTACAAGGAGATGTTATGTCAGACTACGAATTCAGTGACTTCACCACACAGGAATTAGACGAGCGGGTCGTCGATATCGCTCGAGTGGCCAAAGTGGTAAAAGGTGGACGCCGGTTCTCATTCCGCGTCACGGTTGTGGTTGGCGACAACCGCGGCAGCGTTGGCGTGGGGATTGGGAAAGCAAACGCCGTCCCAGACGCGATGCGCAAAGCCTCGGAGCGGGCGCGTAAGAACATGCACAAAGTGGCTGTGTTTAAAACCACGATCCCCCATGAAGTGATCGGACGGGTCAGCGGGGCGCGCGTCCTGCTCAAGCCGGCTTCAGCCGGCACCGGTGTGATCGCGGGCGGCGGTGTGCGCGCGGTCCTGGAAGCCGCCGGGATTTCCGATATCCTGACGAAATCTCTGGGAAGCAACAACGTTCTCAATGTGCTTGAAGCGACCATGGATGCGCTGGGACAACTGAAATTCCCCGAAGAGGAAGCTATCCGCCGCGGCAAATCGGTCAAGGAAGTGACGCCTTTCTGGGAGCGCAGGAAAAATGCCTAAAACCGGTTCCTCTAAAAGCAAGAAAGAACAGCTTCACAGGGTGCAAATCACCCTGGTAAAGAGCCCGATTGGGTATTCTGTGCGCCACAAGGCGACGGTTCGGACATTGGGTCTGCACCGGCTAAACCAGACCGTCGAGCACGTGGATTCTCCGACCTTGCGAGGCATGTTAGCTAAGATTAACCACCTGGTCGAGGTGGTTGATGTGACGGAAGCATAGGAAATACCATGAAACTGCACGATCTGAAACCACAAGAAGGATCCAAGAAAAAGCGCCAGCGGGTTGGGCGAGGCATCTCTGCGGGTCAGGGGAAGACCGCTGGCCGCGGCACAAAAGGCCAGGGCGCCCGCTCTGGCGGCGGCACTCGCCTGTATCACCAGGGCGGCAACCTTCCGTTCTTCCGGCGCCTGCCGTTTGTGCGTGGTAAGGGCTTTACCCCCATCAATCGCATCGAGTACAACGAAGTCAACCTGGATCAGTTGACGGATTTTTCGGCAGGGAGCGACGTGAACCCCGGTTCCTTGACCGAAAAGCGCCTGCTGCGCGACCCGCGCAACCCAGTGGTTGTGCTTGGCCGCGGGGAAATTGGGGTGGCCCTGAAGATCCGCGCCCATCGTGTCACCGCAGGCGCCCGTAAAAAGATCGAGGCGGCCGGCGGAAGCGTTGAGCTGATCGAATAAACCCTGGGAGATGGAATAACCCTGATGAAACGATCTCCACTGCGCTATCTATGGTCAGCCCCCGATATCCGGCGCAAGCTGCTGGTCACGCTCGGAATCTTGACGATCTACCGGTTTGCCGCCCACATTCCTGTTCCAGGAGTGGATCGGGCTGCGATCTCGCAGATCTTTTCCAGCAGCGGCGGGACGCTGTTCAGCTTGCTCGATCTTCTCTCGGGCGGCACGGTGTCGAATTTCTCTGTGCTGGCGATGGGCGTTTATCCATTCATCACAGCCCAGATTATTCTTCAGCTTCTTGTACCGATCATCCCGGCGCTGCAGAAGAAGATGGAAGACGATCCGCGCGAAGGCCAGAAGTGGATGGAGAAAACGACGCTCTTTCTGGCGGTCCCCATGTCCGCGCTTCAAGCGATCGGGCAAATCAACCTCTTCTCGCAGTTCACCGGCGGGGCGCCAATTCTCCCGAACTTCGGTCTCGTCCCCGGTTCATATCTCTACTCGATTGCGGTCATCGTCAGCATGACCGCCGGCACCATGTTTGCCATCTGGCTGGGTGAATTGATTTCAGAGTATGGGATCCGTAATCAGGGCCTTTCGCTGATCATCTTTGCCGGTATCGTTTCGCGCATTCCGGCCAATTTTGGCCGTTTGATGGCGGATGAACAAAACCGCTGGTTCTTCCTGGCGTTCACAGTGGTGATCACCACGCTGACCATCTTTGCGATCGTCTTTGTCCAACAGGGGCGCCGGAATATACCGGTGATGTACCCCGGCCGCCGGGTTGGCAACCGCATGTCGATGCCGGTTAAGGGCACGCTTCCGCTGATGGTCAATATGGCGGGGATGATCCCCTTGATCTTTGCCCAGTCGCTCCTGACTTTCCCGGCGATCCTGGCAAGCTTCTTTGCCCAATCGCAGACAGAATGGGTGAGGAATACGGCGATCACGATCCAGAGCATGTTCGGCGGCACGAGTGATTTTTACTGGATCACCTATTTTCTGCTCGTTGTGGCATTTACGTTCTTTTACACCAACGTCTTGTTCCAACAACAGAATTACGGTGAAAACCTCAAGCGTGTTGGCGCACAGATACCAGGCGTCAGCCGCGGCGCGCCAACGCAGCGTTATCTGAACCGGGTGTTGAGCCGCATCACGCTGCCCGGAGCGCTTTTCCTGGGTACTATCGCCGTCTTGCCCTATATCCTTAAGCTGCTCATCCCACGGATGGGGTCACAAAGCGAAAGCCTGCTGCTGGTTTCGTCGGCTGGTTTGCTGATCGTCGTTGGCGTGGTCCGGGATACCTTCTTCAACATCCAGGCGGAGCTCAAGCTGCACGGCTACGATGATGTGATGCTCATTCGGTAAAGGTACGGTCGAGATGCCGATTTACATCGTCCTGCTCGGTCCTCCGGGCGCTGGCAAGGGAACCCAGGCGCAAATCATATCTAAAACGTTTGACTTGCCGCACATCTCATCCGGCGCTATTTTCAGGGATAACCTGAAAAGAAAAACCCAACTGGGGATGCTGGCTAAAGAATATATGGATCGCGGTGAACTGGTGCCGGATGATGTGACCAACTCGATGATTCGCAACCGCCTGGAGCAGGAAGATTGTGCGAAAGGAGCGCTTTTGGATGGCTATCCACGCACACCCGCACAGGCGCAAGCGCTCTCGGACATGCTGCAAGAAATGCATGCAAAAGTCAACGCCGTGCCTAATATAAAAGTCTCAGAAGAAGTGCTCATTGAGAGGTTGGCTGGTCGTTGGACTTGCCGGGCTGAAGGACACGTCTATCACGAGAAATACAACCCGCCGCGAACCCCTGGTATTTGCGACCTGGATGGTTCCGAGCTTTACCAGCGGGATGACGATAAAGCGGAGACGGTGAAAAATCGCATTCAAGTCTATTTCCAGCAAACGATGCCTTTGATCGATTATTACCGGCAAGCTGGAAATCTGATCGAAGTTGATGGCGCAAAATCGATTGATCAAGTCGGTGAAGAGTTGATAGCTGCGCTTCGGAAAGCTGTGCTGTAGATTATGAGTTGGGACCGCAACGTTGTGATCAAGAATAAAGAAGAGCTGCAGCGGATGCGCGAAGCAGGGTACGTAAACGCGCTCGCTCTTCAAACTGTGCGGGATATGGTTCGCCCAGGGGTGACCACAATCGAGCTGGATGCCGCCGCCGAAGAAGTGATCCGGCGGCATGGCGGCAAGCCGATCTTTAAGGGCTATCCGGGACCGTATCCTTTTCCGGCAACCCTTTGCACCAGCGTCAATCAAGAATTGGTGCATGGCATTCCCGCCCGGCGAAAACTTGTCGAAGGGGATATCATCTCGATCGATTGCGGAACACTGCTCGGTGGTTTTGTGGGTGATTCTGCGATCACGGTTGGGGTGGGCGAAATCTCTCCCACAGCCCAGAAATTACTTGCTGTGACCGAGCAGTCATTGTATGAAGGGATCGATAAAATGCGGGTTGGTAACCGCACCGGCGATGTGTCGTATGCGATCCAGAAATATGTCGAAGAGCACGGTTTCTTCGTCACCCATGAATATACCGGGCATGGGGTAGGGCGCGAGATGCACGAAGGTCCGCAGGTGCCGAACTACGGCACCCCTGGAAGAGGGATCGAACTGCGGCCTGGAATGACGGTCGCCCTTGAACCGATGGTGTTGGTAGGCACTGCGAAAACGCGAGTGACCAGCGACCAGTGGACGGTTGTATCCGCAGATGGATCGTTGACAGCGCATTTTGAACACACCGTCGCGGTGACGGAGAATGAGCCGGAAATTTTGACGGCGCTGGCAGAGCATGCATGACGATGACTCCAGGGCGTAGTTTCTGGACAGGCTGGTTGGGATCAGGTATAATGGAAACTTCGGCTGGTTATTTGCAGGGCTGCGTGTAGAGAAAATCCGGCAAATAACGACCGGCTACAGGAGAAGTGTACGATGAAAGTGACGGCATCCATAAAGAAGCGTTGCGCAAACTGCAAAATTGTAAAGCGCAAAGGTATTTTGTACGTGATTTGTAAAAATCCGAAGCACAAACAGCGACAGGGATAGGCAGAGATGGCACGTATCGAAGGCGTTGATTTACCACGAAATAAGCGGGTCGAGATCAGTTTGACCTACATCTATGGCATTGGCCTGACGCGCTCGCACCAGGCTTTGCAAGCCACAAAAGTCAATCCGGATACGCGGGTGAAGGATCTGACCGACGCAGAGGTCAACCTCCTGCGCGATTACATCTCGCAGAATTTCAAGGTTGAGGGTGACTTGCGGCGCGAGGTTCAGCTCAATATCAAGCGATTGATCGAGATCGGTTGCTATCGCGGGCTGCGCCACCGGCGCAATTTACCCGTACACGGTCAGCGCACCCGCACAAATGCGCGCACGCGCAAGGGTCCTAAGAAGACCGTCGCTGGACGTGGTCGACGCCGCGGCGCGACCAAGAAATAAACCGTTTACCGCGGCTGCGGTTCTGCTGCCTGGATGGGGTTACCTTCCACCCCGCGGCTATCTGGGCAGGCAATCCAATGTCGCGATAGGTAATCGGTCGCTGAGATGTGACCAGGTTAGATACATATTGTGAGGTGCTATGGCTCAAAGTGTGCGCACTGCACGCCGAAAAGGCGGAGTAAAGAAAGTAAAGCGAACGCTGTCTGCAGGACAGGTTCATATCAACGCGACATTTAATAACACAATTGTCACAGTGACCGACGGGCAGGGTAATGCCGTAGCCTGGGGGAGCGCGGGTTCGGCTGGTTTCAAGGGCTCTCGGAAAAGCACGCCTTTTGCGGCTCGCCTCGCGGCTGAGCAGGCGATAAAAGCTGCGATGGCAATGGGCCTCCAGGAAGTGGCCGTGTTCGTCAAGGGCCCCGGTCCCGGGCGCGAGTCCGCTATCCGTGCGGTTCAGACCCTGGGGTTGAAAGTGACTTCGATATCGGATGTTACGCCGGTTCCTCATAACGGCTGCCGGCCTCCGAAAAAACGCCGCGTCTAGATTTATCAAGGAAGGACAGGATTGTGATTTATGGCTAAATATCGTGGGCCAGTTTGCAAATTATGCCGGCGAGAAGGCGAAAAACTCTTTCTGAAAGGAGCGCGCTGCTTCAGCCCAAAATGTGCTTTTGACCGGCGGGGCTACCCACCTGGAGAGCATGGCAAAGGCGCTCAATTCCGACGCCGGCGCGAATCGGACTATAACCGCCAGTTGCGCGCCAAGCAGAAAGCGCGCCGTATGTATGGCATGCTCGAGCGCCAGTTCCGGCGCTACTATGAAGAATCACTGCTCCGGCGCGGTCTCACCGGGCTTAATCTGCTTCAGATGCTTGAGTCACGGTTGGATAACGTCGTGTTTCGCCTTGGTTTTGCCGACAGCCGCGCTCAGGCGCGCACGCTCGTAACCCACGGACACTTCACGATCAACGGCCGCCGGACAGATATGCCTTCGGTGTTGGTGAGCCCGGGTGATGTGATTTCCGTACGTCAGGGTTCACTCGATACCACCTATTTCAAAGATATGCTGGCAGTCGCGGAAGACAAAAACGTGCCTGCCTGGCTCAGCCGTGATCTTAAAACCTCTTCGGGCACGGTGATCCGGCTGCCCGAACGCTCGGAAATCGACAGCAACCTGCAAGAGCAGTTGATCGTCGAGTACTATTCAAGATAAATGGCTGTTTGCAAAGATTTCATGTTGAGGCGCGGCAAGCGTCACAATGTGTCACCATGTAGTAAAAGGGGATGAGGTGAACCGTGATTGGTTTGAGTAATTTGGTAGCGCCGAAGATTGAGCGCGAAGCCGAAGCGCGCAATTATGGCAAGTTCATAATCGGCCCGCTCGAGCGCGGCTATGGCGTCACGCTGGGAAATGCCCTTCGAAGGGTGCTGCTGTCCTCGCTTGAAGGGGCGGCGGTCACTTCAATTCGGATCGCTGACGTACAGCACGAGTTCTCGGATATTCCAGGGGTGCGTGAAGACGTCATCCGGCTGATGCTGCAAATCAAGCAATTGCGCATGAAGCTCTACGATGTGGATACTGCCCGGTTACACCTGGAGGTGCGCGGGAGCGGTGTGGTCACCGCAGGCGACATCATCACGCCCCCCGAGGTTGAAATTGTCAACCCCGACCTGTACCTGTTCACAGTCGATGAAAGCGACGCTCATATCGAGATGGAATTGACGGTCGAGCGCGGGCGGGGTTATTCACCCGCGGACGACCGCATCGGCCGGCTGCCGATCGGCGAGCTGCCAGTGGACGCGATTTACAGCCCGGTGCGGAGAGTGAACTGGGACGTGGGCTACACCCGCGTGGAACAAAGCACTAATTTCGACCGGTTGATCCTCGAAATCTGGACGGACGGGACCATCGGGCCCGAAGAAAGCCTGAGCACCAGCGCCAAGATCATCATCGATCACCTGCGCCATATCGCCGGGATCAGCGAAGAATCGTTAGCCGCGATTGCCCTCGAAGAACCCGAGGGCGGTCGACTGACCAGTGAAATGATCGAGACTCCCATTGAAAACCTGGATCTTTCCGTGCGGGTTTTCAACTCTCTAAAGCGCACCGGCATCACCACAGTGGGCGAGGTGCTTGAGTTGCTGGAAAAAGGCGACGAAGCGGTGATGTCTATCCGGAATTTTGGCGAGAAAAGTCTGGATGAGCTCCGCCAGAAAATGCAAGAAAAAGGCTATCTGGCAGATGGAAATGAGAAGGAAGCGGAGTAATTATCATGCGTCATAGAGTAGCAGGAGTCAAATTAGGACGAAAGAAGGATCAGCGCACGGCATTGCGCCGCAACCTGGTCAAACAGTTGATCGAACACGAGCGCATCCATACCACGCGCGCCAAGGCAGAGGCCGTGCGCGGGCAGGCTGAGCGCCTGATCACGCTGGCAAAGAGGGGCAACAAGGCGGAAGAAGCGCAGATGGTACATGCTCGCCGCCTGGCAGCAGCCCGCTTGAGCGATCCGGCGGCTGTCAAAAAGCTCTTCGATGACATCGCGCCTCGTTTTGAGACCCGCCCAGGCGGGTATACGCGCATCATCAAGCTGGGACAACGCCGGGGTGATGCGTCTGATATGGTTATTTTGGAATTGGTTGAGAGTTGATTGCTGGTTGACTGGAATGCCAGTTGACTGGAAATGGCACGTTACCAGGTCATTCTCGCCTATGATGGCACCGATTTTGACGGGTTCCAACGCCAGGCGAAGGGAATAAAGAACCGCACGGTTCAGGGTGAGATCGAAGATGCCCTGCGCCGCATTGGCTGGCAGGGCGCGTCGATCCTGTCTGCGGGGCGTACGGATGCCGGGGTGCATGCCTCCGCCCAGGTCGCGGCGTTTGACTTCGAATGGAAGCACAATTCGCAAGACTTGTTGGCTGCCCTCAATGCCAACCTGCCCGGCGACATTGCAGCCAGGCAGGTCTGTGAAACCAGGGAAGACTTCCATCCCCGTTATGATGCGCTCGCCCGGCGTTACCGTTACCGGATCTTCTGCGACCCGCTGCGGGATCCGCTTCGAGAGCGCTACGCCTGGCGTGTTTGGCCCGTTATGGATCTCGAACAGCTCCAGCGAGCTTCGAGGCTGCTTTTAGGTAGGCACGATTTCGGAGCGTTCGGTTCCCCGCCACGGCCGCAAGGCACCACCGTCCGCTGTATTTACCAGGCGGGCTGGACAACGAACGTCGCCAGCGAAGGGCATACAGGGTTCGTTTTCGAGGTCGTTGGCAACGCATTCCTGTACCGGATGGCGCGCAGGCTGGTGAGCCTTCAAGTGCAGATCGGGCAGGGCGTTCTCGGGATCGAGAGGCTGGCCTACTGTCTGGAAAGCGGCGAGAAGAATCTGGTGAGGACATTGGCGCCCCCGCAAGGGCTGAGCCTGGACGAGGTGATTT
>JADYYC010000099.1 GCA_020853835.1 Anaerolineales bacterium | reverse complement strand
GGGAGACAACGTGAACCTGGAAGTTGAGTTGATCGTGCCGGTGGCGCTGGAGCAGGGCTCGAAATTCGCCATACGCGAAGGCGGGCTGACGGTTGGCGCGGGCGTGATTACCAAGATCCTGGATTAGTGTCAAGGAAGGAGAACCGCATTTTGCGGTGAGTTGATTTCGAATGGCCTCAAAAAAAGATGTCCGACCCGTGATCACCCTGGCCTGTACGGAGTGTAAGGAACGCAATTACACAACCGAGAAGAACCGGCGCAACGACCCGGGGCGGCTGGAGTTTCAGAAGTTTTGTTCTCGCTGCCGCAAGCACACCTTGCACCGCGAGACAAAATGAGGTGAACGTATGGCGTACCAGCCGCCGGCGAATTTCCGGCCTGGCGGCTGGCGCGTGATATAATAGTGCACTTGGAATAGGCCAGTAGCTCAATTTGGCAGAGCACCGCTCTCCAAAAGCGGGGGTTGTGGGTTCGATTCCTGCCTGGCCTGCCTGAATTCTGGTCGACGCCGTCTTGCAGGGCGGCGTTTTGGCCGTAACTGGTTGTGAGAGCGAAAAAACTAACTCCAGAAGGAGTGCCCAGTGGCAAAGAAAGAAGAAAGGGCTGGCTCGGCAAAGCGCCCGAATTTCATCAAGCGATACTTCAGCGAGACGATCGGTGAGCTCAGAAAAGTCACCTGGCCAACCCGCCGGGAGGCAATCAACCTGACGATCATCGTCCTGGCTGTGACGTTGACAGTGGGGCTTTACCTCGGCGTGATGGATCATCTCTTCTCGAGGTTTTTTGCCCTGTTGTTTGCATGAGGCGCGCCCGGTGCGCCGCGTAGCAAGCTTCAGGCAGGTTTAGCAGCCTGAAGGGCGTGTGTGTTGCTTCAGGATTGATCGGAAGAGCGGTATGGATCAGTTAGATGATGACGACAAATTGCAAGAGGAATTGAGCCCTGAAATTGAAGAACCAACCGGGTCGCTCGACGAGCAGCCCGAATTGGAGACAGAGCTCAATGAGCCGGCGGCGGAAAACGTGCTGCCGGATGATTTAGATTTTGGCGTCATCGAGGCGGGTCCTGCGGATGAAGAAAGCGCCGACGGGCGAGCCTGGTACGTGGTGCATTGCTATTCGGGCTATGAGAATAAAGTGCGCCACAATCTCGAGCAGCGCATCGAGAGCATGGGGATGAAAGACAAGATCTTCGACGTGGTCGTCCCTACCGAAGAGGAAATCGAGGTCAAAGAAGGCAAGCGGCGCACCGTCGAGCGGCGGGTCTTCCCAGGCTACATCCTGGTCAATATGATCATGACGGAAGAGTCCTGGTATGTGGTGCGGAATACGCCCGGGGTGACCGGCTTTGTGGGTATGGGGAATACGCCTACCGCGCTGCGCACCGAGGAAGTTGCCACGATCATCAAGCGTATGGAAGCCGAAGCGCCGCGCATCAAAGTCACGTTCAAGTCGGGCGAACGGGTGCGGATCGTGGATGGCCCGTTCAATGATTTCCGGGGAACTGTAGCGGAGATCGATATGGAGCGCGCCAAAGTGCGCGTTATGGTAAATTTCTTCGGTCGGGAAACCCCGGTCGAGCTGGATTTCCTGCAAGTCGAGAAAGCGTAAATGGGCAGCCCGTTCGTGAGGCTGCGCAGAAGTGGGAGGGTGCCCAAATAATCACCCGCTAACACCACGAAGGAGATGAACTGTGGCAAAGAAGTTGAAAACAATCGTACGGTTGCAGATCCAGGCAGGCAAGGCGAATCCTGCCCCGCCGATCGGTCCGGCCCTGGCGGGTCATGGGATCAACCTGATGGCCTTCTGCAAGGAATATAACGCACGCACCTCCAACCGGGTAGGGGAAGTCATCCCGGCTGAGATCAGCGTGTACACGGATGGATCGTTTTCTTTCATCCTGAAGACGTCCCCCGCCTCGGTGCTCTTGTTGAAAGCGGCCGGGGTCGATAAGGGCTCGGCGACGCCGCCGCGTGGAAAAGTCGGCAAGGTCACGCGTGCACAGGTGCGCGAGATCGCCGAAATCAAGATGAAAGACTTGAACTCGGTCGATATCGAGGGCGCGATGCGCCAGATCGAAGGCACAGCCCGTAACATGGGGCTGGAGGTCGTAGACTAGATCCCGGTGGGAGGGTGTGCGGCCTGGCTGGATCAAAGTCAGGAGGCTGCCCGTCAGAACCACGAAGGAGCAGTAATGGCAAAACATGGCAAGAAGTATCTCGAAGCCGCGAAGAAGGTTGATCAAGAGCAATATTACAACCCAAAACAGGCAATTTCGCTGGCAAAAGAAACCGCTTACCCGAAATTTGATTCAACCGTCGAAATTCACATCCGCCTGGGCGTAGACCCGCGCCACGCTGACCAGCAGGTGCGCGACGTGGTCGTGCTGCCGCACGGGCTGGGCAAGACGGTGCGGGTGGTGGTATTTGCGCAGGGCGATGGCGCGTCGCTGGCGCGCGAGGCCGGCGCCGATTTCGTCGCCGATGACGATGAGGCCCTGGCCAAAATTCAGGGCGGGTGGACCGATTTCGATGTCGCGGTAGCAACGCCTGAAATGATGGGCAAGGTCGGGCGTTTGGGACGCATCCTGGGTCCGCGGGGTCTGATGCCCAATCCAAAAGCCGGGACCGTCGTGCCGGCAGAGGACATCCCGCGTGTCGTGAACGAGGCTAAGGCCGGGCGGGTTGAATTCCGGGTGGATAAGACCGCCAACCTGCACGTGCCGATTGGGAAGGTGTCTTTCAAAGAGGAGCAGCTTTACGACAACCTGGCTGCCTTGATGGAAGCTGTAAAGAAAGCCCGGCCGCCCGCCGCAAAGGGAACATACATCAAGCGTGTCACGCTGACGACGACTATGGGTCCAGGCATCAAGCTGGACCCGGTGCAGTCGCAAGCGATGGAAGTGAGCGAGTAAATCTAACCACCAGCGAGCCATATCGCTGAACGCTTCGCCAGAGACAGCAGGCGCCGCCCGCGAGCGGGCGGCTCAATCTCCTGCCGAGGTGAGGACAGCTCCTAAAACCTGCGCCCTAAACGCAGGCGTTTAAACGGAGTGACAGTCTTTGCCAGCAGGTATGCGAAGCAAAGACTTTTTGTTTGAAAGGAGGTAACCTTACTTTGGCGATTACAAAAGAACGCAAGAACGAACTGGTGGATCAGTATGTTGATTGGATCAACCAGAGCCGGGCGCTGTTTGTGACAGAATACCACGGATTGTCGATGAAACAGATCGACGACCTGCGCGCCAGGGTGCGCGGCTCGGGCGGCCAGTTCCATATCATCAAGAATACACTTGGCAAGGTGGCGTTCGAAAAAGCCGGCCTTCCCGAGCCGGGAAAGCTCCTGGAAGGCAGCACGGCGATCGTGTTTGCTTTTCAGGACATCCCGGATGCGGCAAAGGTGATCAGCGATTTTGCCCGCGCTTCGGAATTTGTCAACCTGAAGGGCGGGTATATGGATGGGCGCGTCATTCGTGCAGAAGACGTGAAAGCCCTGGCTGACCTGCCGCCGCTGCCCGTGATGCGTGCTCAGCTCTTAGGCGTGCTGCTGGCGCCCGCGAGCAAGCTGGTGCGCACGCTGGCTGAACCCGCCCGGCAGGTTGCGGCTGTGCTGCAAGCCTATGTCGATAAAGACGCCTCGCAGCCGGCTGCGTGAGCAGCCGCGAGCGTCACCGTGAAACAGTAATTTGAACCTATCCATCTGATTTAATCAGAACTATCTGATAGAAACAAGGAGTATCGAAATGTCTGATATTGATAAATTGGTTGAACAATTGGGTAAGCTCTCCGTGTTGGAGGCTGCTGAGTTGGTCAAGAAACTTGAAGAAGCCTGGGGCGTCTCTGCCGCCGCGCCAGTGGCGATTGCTGCAGCAGGTGCATCTCCAGCCGCGGCCGCGGCTGAACCGGAAGAAGAGAAGACCGAGTTCGACGTGGTCATCAAAGACGCCGGTCCGAAGAAGATCGAAGTGATCAAGACCATCCGCCAGTTGACAAACCTCGGGCTGAAAGAAGCCAAAGACGTAGCCGAGACGGCTGGCAGCAAGATCCTCGAGGCCGTGAGCAAAGAAGCGGCTCAGGACGCCAAGTCCAAGCTGGAAGCTGCCGGCGCGGTGATCGAAGTCGCCTGATACAGCCCTGTTTTGCATAAAAATGCTAAAAAGGCCATCTTTGATGGTCTTTTTACTTTGACCAGCCTGTGGTATATTAAAAATAGTTTGGAGGGCATATGAGTGCAAGGATCTTGATTATCGAAGATGACGAAGCGATTCTGAAATTTCTACGCCGTGGGTTGGCTTATGAAGGTTATCAGGTCGACACCGCGATCGATGGACAGGCTGGCCTGGGCCTCGCGCGGGATAACCCACCCGATCTGGTTGTGTTGGATTTGATGCTTCCGGGGATTGATGGTCTGGAGGTCTGCCGCCGGCTGCGCGCCGGGGGCCCGGTGCCGATCTTGATCCTGACCGCCAAAGACACCGTCAACGACCGCATCCAGGGGTTGGACATGGGCGCGGACGATTATATGGTGAAGCCCTTTAACCTGGACGAACTCCTGGCGCGCATCCGGGCGTTGCTACGCCGGGCCCAGCCAAGCCGTCCGCAGGTGTTGCGGTTTGCCGACCTTTCGCTGGATACGGGCACCCGCCAGGCCTCGCGCGGAGAACGGGTCATTTCACTGACCGCCAAAGAATACGAGTTGCTGGAGCTGTTCCTGCGCCACCCCAGGCAGGTGTTGACTCGCGAGATGATCTTCGACCGGGTCTGGGGATATGATTTTGGCGGCGAAAGCAATATTATCGAGGTCTACATTCGCTATCTGCGCCAGAAGCTGGAGGCTGAAGACGAGGTCAGACTGATCCATACTGTGCGGGGAATGGGATATGTCCTGCGTGAGGCCTCGTAATCAGAACGAATGTCGCTCCGGACAAGGCTTGCGCTTTTATATACTTCGATTGTAGGGGGAATTCTCTTTCTTTTTGGAATGGCGGTGTATGTTTCGGTAAGCACATCGCTGACCAACCAGATCGATGCTAAACTGATTTACTCTGCCAACAGCGTCCTGCATTCCATGCACGCTGGCGCGCTCGGCGCGATTAAGATGCCTGAGCTTGACCTCTTTGCAGATGTCTACATCCAGGTCTGGAACCAGAAAGAGGCGCTGGAAGCGAGCTCGCAGAACATCCAGCGTTTTTCTCTGCCGCTGGATAAGGACGGGATGGCTTACGGCAGGCCGGTATTTCGCGATGTGCAGGTCGGAAACAACCGGCTGCGCGTGCTGACGGTCCCGATGGTCATTGCCGGCAGCGAGAGGCAAATTGGCACGCTCCAGGTTGGCACCAGCCTGGATACGGTAGCGATCACCCAGCGCGTGCTGCTGGTTGTTTTGTTTATCGGCGCCGGGCTGTCGATGCTGGTTGCGGGTCTGGCTGGATGGATCAGCACCAATCAGGTGCTCACGCCGCTGGAAGCCGTTACCGAAACGGCGCTCCAAATCACGCGCGCCGACGACCTTTCCCGCCGCATTCCCTATAACGGTCCGCCGGAAGATGAAGTTGGCCAACTGATCACCGCCTTCAACCAGACGCTTGGCCGCCTGGAAAATCTGTTCAACTCGCAGCGCAGGTTCCTGGCCGATGTAGGGCATGAGCTGCGCACGCCGCTCACGGTGATCCGCGGCAACGTTGATTTGATGCGGCGGATGAAGGAACCCGATGAAGAATCGATGGACAGCATCCAAAGCGAAGTAGACCGGCTTTCGCGGCTTGTGGGCGACTTGTTGCTGCTTGCGCAGGCGGAATCGGGAAAGATCACGCTCGCGAAAAACCTTGTCGAGCTTGATTCCCTGGTGCTGGAAGTGTTAAACCAGATGAGCGTGCTCTCGAAGGACCGTCTCAAGTTAACCCTGGGCGAGATCGACCAGGTGTTAGTTTGTGGCGACGAAGACCGGTTGAAACAGGTGTTGGTCAATTTGATCGGCAATGCGATCAATTACGCGCCGCTGGGCGGTGAGGTGGTTGTGGGGGTGGGTAAAGAGAAAGACCGGGCGCGCATCACGGTATCCGATAACGGGCCAGGAATTCTCAAAGAGGACCTCCCCTTCATATTCGAGCGTTTTTACCGTGGGGAAAAATCTCGCACTCGCAGCCGGGATGGCAAAGGTTTTGGCTTGGGTCTCTCGATCGCATATTGGATCGTGCGCAACCATGACGGGCAGATTGAAGTGTCTTCAACCGAAGGGAGGGGAACGACCTTCTGTATCTGGCTGCCGCTGGCGCTGGATGGCTGCCAGCGCATTGAAAGTGTGCCAATCTGAATTACAGGGGACAGGGGAAAAAATGGTAGCACCACAATAAACCGTGGTCATGAACACCACCTTGCGAACAAGCCTTTTTCCGTCTGAGAAGGCCTCCCCCTGTGTTTTGGCGGTCGCCACTCAGGCGGTGGTATCCGAAATAGAAAT
>JADYYC010000098.1 GCA_020853835.1 Anaerolineales bacterium | reverse complement strand
GGCCTGGGGATCATGGGGTTGGGCGATTTAATGTATCATGCCGGCGTGCGGTACGGCTCGGAAACCGGGCAGGAGTTCGCGGGGCAGGTGATCGAATTCGTGCGTTATCACGCCATGCATACCAGCGTCGAGCTGGCTCGCCAGCGTGGGGCTTTCCCGGCAATCGAGGGCAGCCTGTACGACCCTGCCAGCCTGAAGTGGTCGCCGCCGCTTCCGCTTCAACCCTACCGGAACGAATGGGGCCGCCCCGAGCTCGATTGGAGCAAGATTGTCGACGGCATACGACAGCACGGCATCCGTAACGCCGCTCAAACCACCATTGCCCCGACCGGCACGATTGCGACCGTGGCGGGGTGTGAGGGATATGGCTGCGAACCGGTCTTTGCGCTGGCTTATATCCGCCATGTCAACGATAACGGCACGGACCTGCAGCTCGCCTACACCAGCCCGCTGTTCGAAAAGAGGCTTGTCGAAGCCGGCCTGGACGAACCCGCCCGTGATCGGATCATCGCCCAGGTCATGGAACATGGTTCGTGCCAACAAATTACGGACGTACCACAGGAGATCCGTGATGTGTTTGTCGTCTCCCAGGACATCACGGCTGAGGAGCACGTGCGCATGCAGGGGGCGATGCAGGCCTTTGTCGATAACAGCCTGAGCAAGACGATCAACTTTCCTGAGACAGCCACCGAAGAGGATGTCGCAACGGCCTATCAGCTCGCCTGGGAATTGGGATGCAAGGGCATCACCGTATACGTGACCGGGTCGCGCCAGAAGGTCGTCCTGGAGACCAAGGCAACCGCCAAACAAAAACAAGAAGGGTCCGAACAGTCCGAACCCCAGCCGTCTGAAGCGGCGAAGGCTCCCGCGCAGTTACCGCTCTGGCATGACAAGAAAAAACCGCGCCCGGTTCTGCTGCCAGGATACACGTTTTACGTCAGAACGCCGCTTGGCAAAGCCTTTATCACGATCAATGAGAACGGCGGCAGACAGCCTTTCGAGGTCTTTATCAACACTGCCAAGGCCGGTTCGGATACCGCGGCGGTCTCCGAGGCGATCGGGCGGCTGATCTCGTACATCCTGCGCCTGTCGTCCCCAATCGCGCCGCGCGAGCGGCTGATGGATGTCTGGCGCCAGCTTTCGGGGATCGGCGGCGGACGACCGCTTGGTTTCGGCCCGAACCGCGTGCGCTCCTTGCCCGATGGCGTGGCGCGCGCCCTGGCAGAATACCTGGAAAACAGCGGCGAAGCGATCTATGGCGAAGTAGCCGAAGGCGAAGAATTGGGCGATGCAAAATCTCCAGGCGATAACGGCTACCGGCTGCTTTCCGAGATGAACCTCCAGGCGTCAATGACAGACTTCCAGGCCGATCAGATCGGCGACCTGTGCCCCGAATGCGGCCAGGCTTCAGTCGTCAACGAGGAAGGCTGCCGCAAGTGTTACACTTGCGGATACAGCGAGTGTTGAGCGGGCGGTTTTGCCCATAACCCGGGATGATCCATGATCAAACGCATCATCGTCGTTGCGGGGAATATCGGAGCGGGGAAAACTTCGCTCACGGAACGCCTGGGTGAGCGCCTGGGGTGGCGGACGGCTTTCGAGTCGGTCTCGGATAACCCTTATTTGCCCGATTTCTACGCCGACATGCGAGCCTGGTCGTTTCATCTACAAATTTTCTTCCTGGGTCACCGGGCAGAACAATACCTGGCGCTGGCAAAATCGCCCCAATCGGCGATCCTCGATCGCAGCATTTACGAAGACGCCCACATCTTTGCCAGGGCGTTGCACCATTTAGGCAACTTGAGCGAGCGGGATTACCTGTCTTACCGCAAGCTTTTTAACCTGGTTGTGGCTGGCCTGCCCGCCCCAGACTTGCTGATTTACTTAAAAGCCCCGGTTGAAATCATCTACCAGCGCATCCTCCAGCGCGCCAGGCCGATCGAAAGCAGCATCACCCCTGATTACCTGGAACTGCTCGAGACTTTCTATAACGACTGGATGAAATCGTTCGATATCTGCCCGGTCCTGACCATCCGCACCGACGACCTGGATTTCGTGCACAAGCCCGGCCACCTGGACGTCGTGGTGCAGCGCATCCAGGAGAAACTGGCGGGGCATGAAGAGGTGGTCTTCGAAACGGGGGAGTAAGAAGGTTTTTTGGATTCGCCTCGCATTTCTGGACGATGACGCCCGCTTGAAAACGAAAACCCTTTTTCGTTCTCCCGCCAGCCGGTCAATGGAACCTCAGCCTGCCTTCTTTCGTCTTTTCACTGTTGTCGAATGATGAGACGAAGAATCTATCTCTGGGTCGCTGGTGTTTTGCTTGTCGCCCTTGCCTTCTCAGGCCTGGGGGTTTTCTGGCTCTATCGAGACCTGCCTGACGTCGACACGCTTCCCGCGCGCTTGCATACGCCGAGCGTGCGCATTTTGGATCGTAACGGGCGGTTGCTATACGAGGCGCTGGACGAACAAAGCGGGCGGCACACCGTCGTGGCGCTGGAGCGCATACCGCTGGCGTGCCAATCCGCGGCGGTGGCGACTGAAGACCGCAGCTTTTACCGAAACCCGGGTTTCGACCTGCGCGGCGTGCTGCGCTCGGTCTGGATCAACCTCCGGGGTGGAGAGGCGCTGGCGGGGGGCAGCACAATCACCCAGCAAGCCGCGCGCAACCTGTTGATGGACGATAAAGAACGCGGCGAACGCACGCTGCGCCGCAAGCTGCGCGAAGTCATTCTGGCCTGGGAGCTGACGCGCAAATTTAGCAAGGATGACATCCTGGCGATGTACCTCAACCAGACCTACTATGGCGGGATGGCTTACGGGATCGAGGCAGCCGCGCAGACCTTCTTTGGCAAGCCGGTCGAGCGGCTGGACCTGGCGGAATGCGCGTTGCTCGCTGGCCTGCCGCAGGCGCCCGCGCTGTATAACCCCTTCAGCGATTTGGAGGCTGCCCGAAAACGGCAGGCGATCGTGCTGGGGTTAATGGAAGAGGCGGGCATGATTTCGCCGGAGGAGCGGTCGCTGGCGGAGCGCGAGCGGCTGGTATTTGCCGAGCAGCCCTACCCGATCGAAGCGCCGCATTTTGTGATGCAGGTGCGCAGCCAGATCGATGGCCTGCTGTCTCAGCAGGAAGTCTACGACCTCGGCGGATTGGAGGTGCGCACCACGATCGATCTGGACTGGCAGAAACATGCCGAGCGGGCAGTGCTGCGCCAGATCGAAGCGATGCAGCGCAGCAATCAAGGGCTGGGACACGACATGAACAACGCCGCGCTGGTGGCGCTGGATCCAAAAAACGGGGATATTCTGGCAATGGTGGGCAGCCCCGACTATTTCGATCCAGAGCACGGCGGCGCAATCAACATGGCGCTCAGCCCGCGCCAGCCTGGCTCCGCCTTGAAGCCGCTGGTTTACGCTGCGGCGCTCGATCCCCATGAGGCGGGTGGCGGGTGGACCGCAGCGACGATGCTGCTAGATGTGCAGACTGCCTTTGTCACGCGCGCTGGGAAGGCCTATGTTCCGGCGAACTACGATCTGCGCGAACACGGCCCGGTGCTGCTGCGAGAAGCCCTGGGGTCTTCACTTAATATTCCGGCAGTTCGCACTCTGGAACATGTTGGCCTGGATCAGCTCTTTAGTCTGTCCCGAAAAATGGGTCTGACGACCCTGGGCGATCCGCAAGAATATGACCTGTCGGTAGCGTTGGGCGGCGGTGCGGTGCGGCTGTTGGATCTGACCTCGGCTTACGCTGCCTTTGCGAGTGAAGGGGTGCGGGTCCAGCCGCGTTATATCCTGGAAATTAGCGATCTAGGGGGAAACGAGGTCTACAAAGCGCCAGACCCGGCGCGAACCCGGATCATCGATGCGCGCGTGGCGTGGTTGATCAGCGACATTTTAAGCGACAACAACGCCCGACGGCTGGGTTTTGGGGCGAACAGCGTGCTGCGCCTCGACCGGCCCGCCGCAGTCAAGACGGGGACGACGACCAACTTTCACGACAACTGGACCATCGGGTACACCCCCGACCTGGTCGTAGGAGTGTGGGCTGGCAACACCGATTACAAACCAATGCGCGAAGTGAACGGCCTGACCGGCGCGGCCCCGATCTGGCACGAGTTTATGCGCACCGTCCTGGCCGGGCGGCCAAAGGATTGGTTTGTTCGCCCCCAAGGGCTGGTGCAGGTGGAGGTTTGCGCGCTTTCGGGGCTGCTGCCAACTGAGTCATGCCCCT
>JADYYC010000097.1 GCA_020853835.1 Anaerolineales bacterium | reverse complement strand
GGTCGTCCCGCCCACGGAAGCGCCCCTGCTCCCCACCGAACCGCTGCCACCTACCGAGCCGCCTCCGCCCACCGAAGCCCCCACGCTGCCGCCCATGCCGACCAGCACGCCCGAAAGGACCGCCTTCCGCGTCACCATCCGCAACAACGAGGGTTACGCTATCCTCGCCTTCCGTAACGGCTCACTGATGGGCACCGACCCGATCCCTCCCGGCAAATACATCTGGTACAACAACATCCCGGCGGGCACGCACACGTTTAGCTTCTGCCGGGACTATTACCAGTCGGATTGCCCGGTCACAAAGCAGGTGCTGGTGAACGACGACATCACCATCAGCGTGCCATAACGCTCCGCCCCCGCCGGGCTCCTGAAATTGGGAGAAACCGGCAAAGAAACAGTCGATTTTCATCGGAGGATTTCTTTTTGGGGATTGAATTTGGCCCTCACCCAAGGGGCTGTCCAAAAAGACCGCTTTTTTCTTTTTGGACAGCCCCTTGTGGGAGAGAATCATCAAAATATGCTCCTTTGTGGAACAACCAAACACTTATGCACTCGAAATTGAGTGCTAAGTGGGAAATCAACAAGGGGCTATCTTCTTTTTAGACAGCCCCCTTTCATTCCGTCATTTCGACGAGCGCAGCGAGGAGAAATCTTGCACCGCAAAACCAAGATTTCTCGCTGCGCTCGAAATGACACAGGGAGACTGCCGCGCCGCCAGGGCGAAATGGGCAAATAACTCGAGAGATGCCCTCACCCCTCCCCCTCTCCCCTTGGGAGAGGGCCGGGGTGAGGGCCATTTCCTCTTCGACGAGCGCAGCGAGGAGAAATCTTGCACCGCAAAACCAAGATTTCTCGCTAACGCTCGAAATGACAGAACCTCGGTATGACATGCGGGGCTGTCCGAGAAACGATCTCTCGGACAGCCCTCTGGTTATTTACACAGGCAGGACCCCTTCATCCTTGCCTAGCGCTGCTTGCTCTCACGCCCCTCGTAGTCCTTCTGGATCTCCTCCTTCCAATCCTCGGGCATGGCAGGGCGCTGCCGAAAAGAAGCGGCCGTCTTGCTCACCACCTCGAAGTTGAGGCGCACACCGTCTTTGTCGGCGTGAAAGCTCTGGGCGCGCTTGTGATCGATGCCAAAGCGCCCGGCGGTCTCGATCGCGTCGATGTTCGCCCCGAGGAAGATGAACTCCCAGCCGTAGCGCGACTTCTGCCGCTCGACCATCTCGCGCACCCGCTCTACCGAGTACTCGCGGCTGGAGTTCTCCTGCCCGTCGGTGATGATGACGAAGAGCACTTTTTCGGCGCGGTGATCCTCGGCGGTGTGCTTCTGGGCGTTGCCGATTTTGTGGATCGTCATGCCGATCGCGTCGAGGAGGGCAGTCGAGCCGCCGACGAAATACTCCTTCTCGGTGATCGGGCTGACCGCCTCGATGTCGATGCGGTCGTGGAGCAGCTCATAGCGGTTATCGAACAGCACCGTCGTCATGCGGCACTCGCCCTCGACCGCTTTTTGCTTTTCGAGCATGGCGTTGTAACCGCCGATGGTGTCGCCCTCCAAACCGGCCATCGAGCCGCTCTTGTCGAGAATAAACACCAGTTCTGTCAGTCCTTGTTTCATGGTCAGATCCTCCTCTTGTTTGAATGTGACCAAAGGATAGCACGCGGAGGCGGGGCGGTGGTCGCTTGCGAAGCGACAAATCCCCCCGGAAGGCGCTCTCCGGCGGGGGAGCCGTGCGCCGTCCGATTTGCGCCAGGTCAGCGCAGATATGCCTCCCCCGCCCGGCGCGGGTGAGATTATAATAAGCGCGGCGGAGGGCGCACCCGGCATTCTAAAACGAGCGGCGCTGCCTGCCAGCCAGCACAGCCCCCCGCACGGCACGACCAAAGCACCCCGCGCCGCTCTCCGACCCAATCACAGGACACAGGAGGCGACTTATGCAAGACCTTACGTCCGAAATCCTGGAGCTGGTGCGGCTCACCTCGACCGACCTGCCTCCAGACGTGGAGGCGGCGCTGCGCGAGGCCACCCAGGCCGAAGAACCGGGTTCGGCCGCGCGCAACGCCCTGGACACGATCCTCATGAACGTGGAACTCTCGCGCCGCAACTCGACCCCCATCTGCCAGGACACCGGCACGCCGATCTTCTTCGTCCGCTACCCCGAGGGCTGGAGCACGCGCCAACTGCGGGCGCAGATCGAGAACGCCGTGGCGGAAGCCACCCGCAAAGCCTACCTGCGCCCCAACGCAGTCGATTCGCTCTCCGGCAAAAACAGCGGCAACAACCTGGGCGACGATCACTTCCCCACCGTGCATTTCGAGGAGGTCGAAGGCGAGGCGCTGACGATCGAGCTGATCCTCAAAGGCGGCGGGTGCGAGAACGTGGGCGCGCAGTATTCGCTCCCCAACGCCGCCCTCGGCGCGGGGCGGGATTTGGCCGGCGTGCGCAAAGTCGTCCTGGACGCGGTGCACAAAGCCCAGGGGCAGGGCTGTGCGCCGGGCATCCTCGGCGTGGCGGTCGGCGGCGACCGCGGCACCTCGTACCTGGCTTCCAAAGAAGCGCTGCTGCGCCGGCTCGATCAGCCCAGCGACGACCCCGAACTGGCGGAGCTCGAACAGCGCCTCACCCAGGAGGCCAACCAGCTCGAGATCGGCCCGATGGGGTTCGGCGGCAAGACCACCGTGCTGGCGACCAAAATGACCAGCCTGCACCGCCTGCCGGCCAGCTTTTTTGTCACCATCTCTTATATGTGCTGGGCTTACCGGCGCCGCAAGATGACCCTGCGCAACGGTCAGGTCAGCTACGAATGAGCGAAAGGAGCGAGTGACGAAATGAACAAAATCCAGCTTCCATTCGACGATCAAACCATCCTGGCGCTCAAAGTCGGCGACCCGCTCTACCTTTCGGGCGTGATGGTCACCGGACGGGACACGGTGCATAAGTGGATGGTCGACACCTTTATCAAGAAGACCCGCCCGCCGGCGGGCGACGACTTGCAGGTGTACCAGGCCATCCAGCCGCTCCTGGCGGGGAGCTGCATCTACCACTGCGGGCCGGTGGTCAGCGGGCTAGACACCCAGGAGTACCGCTTCGTGGCCGCCGGGCCGACCACCAGCAGCCGCGAAGAGCCTTACCAGGGCGATGTGATGCGCCACTTCAAGATCCAGGGGGTGATCGGCAAGGGCGGGATGGGGCCAAAGACCCTGCAAGCCTGCGCCGAGGTGCCGGGCGTGTACCTGCACGCCATCGGCGGGGCGGCCTCGCTCATCGCCCAGACGGTCAAGCGCGTCCTGGGCGTGTACAAGCTCGAATTTGGCGTGCCCGAGGCGATGTGGGTCATCGAAGTCGAGGACTTCCCCGTGGTGGTGACCATGGACGCCCACGGCAACAGCCTGCACGCCGAGGTGGCGCAGCGCTCCAAAGCCGTGCTGGACGAGCTGCTGGCAAAAGCCTGACAAAACCTGTTTGCGTGGGGAAATACCCGAGGGGAAACAAAAGCAGGGTGCGGCGCGGCGCACCCTGCTTCGCTGTCTTTAGACTGTTACGGTTTGGTGCAGAGCGTCACATCGTCCACGAACATCGAGGTGATCCCGTTCCAGCCGTTGTTGTAGGTTCCAAAATGGAGCCGGATCGACTGGCCGCGCAGATAGGTCACGTTCCGCTCGATCGTGCGCCACGCCTGGATGTTGTTGCTGCTGTTCCACAGCAGCGTGTCGATCCAGTATCCCCAATGGTTGAGCACCAACAGGTATTGCCGGTCATTTCCAAACCAGTCGTCGGACTGGCGGAAGACGTTGAACCTCAAGATCGCGTCGCTGACAAAGCCGGGGATGAAGACCGGCTGGCCGAAATCCGAGTAGCTGTAACGGTTGTGCCAGGGGTTGATGATGCCGGTCAGCATCGAGCGCACCCCGCTGTTTGCGCGCAGGTTGGTGTAGCGCGCCGAATAAGCCGTGATCGGGATGTACCAGCCGTTGGAAGTCTCGAAGCTGGTGTTGATCAGCCGCTGAGAGTACCCGGCCGGGCAGGCGCTGCTGGGCGGAGGCGGCGGTGGGGGCAGGACGCCGCCGCACACTTCCACATACGCCTCATCGACGTACATCGAGGTGACGCGGTTGAAGTAATCGCCGTCGTTATAGGTGCCAAACTGGATGCGGATGGACTGCCCACGGTAGGCCATCAAATCGTACTCGCGCAGCTTCCAGTTGTTGTTGCGCGCGTCCCAGGCCTGCAAGGTCTGGATGATCCGCCCGTTGAACGGGTTGAGGAGCAGGATGTACATGCGGTCGCCGGCGAGCGCTTCTTCGCCCCACAGCGCCCCCGCCGCAAACTGCGGCTCGACCTCGGCCAGGTTGCGCTCCTCGGTCTGCAAGTCGCCCGACGCCGGCGCCTCGAGGCTGACCATCTTGTTGTAGAGCGTCAGGCGGGCGCTGGTCGCCCCCGGCGGGATATAGACCGTCTGCCAGGCGTCCGAATAGCTGTAGCGGTTCTGGTAGGCGAGATATGCCGGGATGCCGGTGCGCATCGACCAGTCTCCCGCAAACACCGTTTCGGGCGGGGTGCGGAACTGGTAGCCGGCCGGATAGGCGGTGTTCGGGATGCCCCACCCGCTGCGGCTTTCAAAGCCGGGGTTGATGACCTGGTTGGTGCAGGCGTCGGGCATGTCGGGGGCGTTCGTCCCGGCGGTGAACTCCTCCGGCGCGACCAGCGTGGGGCAGGTCTGGAACGAGACATCGTCCACGTACATGGCGCTGACTGCCCCGCTCCCGTCGTTGCTGACCCGGAAGCCCAGGCGGATGTTGTTGTTGGCGTATTCGAAGAGGTTGAACTGCACCAGCGCCCACTGCCCGCCGTTCACGCCCTTCAGCAGGAGCAGGTCCTTGAGCGGAGCGCCGTTGGCGTCCAGCACCTGGACGAGCTGCCGGTCGTTTGGATCGACCGGGTCGCCAAAGACGACCTCCTCGGGCTGGTCGATGACCGAGGGCTCAGCCGCAGCCCCGGTCACGGACTGGGTGTAGAGCCAGACGCGCAGCACGGCGTCGGGGGCGTCCTGGGGGACGTGGATGACGGGCGTCATGGCCGTCGAAACCGATGCGGCGTTCGCAGCCGGGTTCACCAGCCCCAGCAGCAGCGAGCGCGCCCCGCTGTTGAAGCGGGCGTTGGAAAAGGCGGCGTTCTGCAGCTCCCACCCGCCGTCGCCCTCAAAATCGCCGTTGGCGACCAGGTCTCCACAGCCCGAATAGCCGGTGAAGTCCAGGTTGCCCAGGTTTCCGTCAACGCTCACGTCCAGGGCGGTCGGCGCAAAGCCGATCCCCTCCAAAAACGGCGAGACGGAGTAGAGGCCGTTTTGGGTGCGCAAAAAATAATTCCCGTTCGCATCGGTGAGGGCGGTTTCGCCGTTCCCGCTGTTGACGGTCACCCCGCCCAGGGGCGCTCCCTGCTCGTCCGTCACCTGCCCGGCGATGCTGTATGCCGGTATCGACGAGATCATCGGCAGGAAAACCGTGCTGCCGGCGGATGGCGCTCCCGGGGGCGGTTCTTCTTGCCCGGCGACAGGCAGGATGCCAGTCCCGGCGAGCAAGAAAACCAGACACATCATCAAACTCGCGATTTTTTTCATCCTGCACTCTCCTATACCCAAAGGACGATGTCCGGCGCGGTAAAGTTCCGCGTCAGGAGCGGTTCCCGCCCGGCGGGTCTTGCTCTGCCAGGATGCGCGCCTGGCGCAGCGCGGTCGAGACCGTGATCACGAGCAGCAGCAGGATGATCCCCACCACGATCCAGTCATAGGCGCTCATGCTCAGTTGGAACAGGGTCACCTGCGGGTTGCCGATGAAGAAGATCAGCGCATTGGCCGACATCGCGATCAGCCGCCCCTCCGTCGGGCCGAGCTTGCCATAAGAGATGGTGAACTCGCCCCGCACGCAGGTGCGCAGATAGACCAGGACCGACAGCACCAGGTAGCCGATCAGCGCCAGGCAGGCCAGCTCGAACTGCACAAAAGGCGAGACGCCCACCCCCAAGAAGAGCAGGATCTCGACAAACGCATCGGTGGCGTGATCGACGTAAAAACCGTACACCGGGCGCTCGATCTTGCGCACGCGCGCCAGCGTGCCGTCCAGGCTGTCGCCAAACCAGTTGATCACAAACCCCAGGTTCGCCAGCCAGAGGAACGCCGGATGTATGTTGCACAAGGCATAGCCGCCGAAAACCACAAACGCCCCAAAAACGCCCACGATGGTGAGCATGTCGGGGGTCACCCAGCCGGGCAGGCGCTGAGAGATCCAGATCAGGAGCTTTTTCTCATGCGTCCCCGTGAAAGTGTTTAGAATTCTCTGGTGATTTTGGATGTCGACGGTTTTCATATCTCTTCTCGTGGGGAGGTGTGGGGTAGGCAGAGGCGCCGTTTTGCCTGTGAGAATTCAGGGCATTTCCGCCAGCAGTTCAGGCCACGCGGGTTGGAAGATCGACCACTGCTCGGGCGCTTCGCGGATAAAGCCTTCCGCCTCCTCCAGCAGCAGCCCGGCGTTGGCGAGCGTTTGCTCGTCCCGGTCGGGGCAGGTCGTGAAGCGCATCTCGGGCGAGGCGTGCATATGATATTTGCCATCCTCTTTGCGCACCGCAGACATCAAGATCACCGGCACGTCCGCTTCCAGCGCGAGGTAAACGTAATGCACGGGCAGGCAGGCGGGCCGCCCGAAGAATATCGGGCGCAGCCGGGGGCCTTCCACCGGGCGGTCCACCCCGGTCAGGACCACCCCGCCCTGGCGCATGCGTTTGATCGCCTGGCGGAAGGTGGATATCGAGGCGGGCACGATATCGATCCCCGAGCGGCGCCGGAACTTGTGCTGCCATTCCACCGCCTCCAGGTTCTCGGTCTCCTCGGGGAGCGAGATCGCCAGGGCGCACAGCCCGCGCCATCCGGCGGCCTGGATCACCAGGTCGAAGTTGCTCATGTGCAGGCCTGTGACCAGCATCCCCTGGCGGTTCTCCTGGCTGGCCGCGATAGCTCTTTCCGCCTCGGGGCTGAATTCGACCAGCTTCTGCAGCTCGTCGGGCTGGTCGATATGACGAAAAAGCAGGTAATAGGACACCGCGATATGGCGCAGCGTCTCCTGCACCGCCAGATCCAGGGCTTCTCCTCGCAGCTCGTAGCCGCTGGTCACCCAGCGGTTCAAACGGATGGCTCTCACAATGGGCAGGTCCCTCATGCGGGCGAGGCGCCCCGCAAACAGGGTTGCGAACTGAAAACCCGTGGTTGGCGGCAGAGCTCGGCTGATCCGCAACGCCCATTTACCCGCGCCCCGGCTGTTTAGTATGCGTTGCAGATCCATGAGGTTGATTTTACCATCTGCCCCCGGATTATTACACGGTCATTAGAAAAATTAATCAAAACGCCTGCCGGGAAGCCCGCGGCGGGCGGTCAGCCTGCAAGAAAGAATGCAGCCGGGAAAGCTGCTCCCGGCTGCAATGCTTCTAGTGGACAAACGGTGTCAAATGGCTCAGCGAGGCTGTTTTGGCCCGCAAGAGGGGCGGATATTAACGGCGGGAACGTAGACGTCGTCGTACTTCACGCAAGAGACCGCGTCCGTCCAGGCGTTCTTGAGACACAGCGTCATCGTCGGTGTGCGCCAGACAAAGTTCGGGACGCGGAACCAGTTTGTGGCGTCGCCCTCTTTGTTGGTGGTGAATTGACCCAGGCGATAAGAGCCTTTATTGCCGGTAGGGGTGACGCGGATGAAATAGGTGGTCTTCTTGGCGAAGTTTTCCACCGTTACCAGGATGCGGTTCAACCCCGGCACGATCTGAACGGATGGCCCTTTGCCTTTGGTCGTGGTCGTAGTGGTGGTGGTATTGGCTGGTTTCTCGCCTTCGGGGATGCACAGCACCTGTCCGGCAGTCACCGTGTATGGCGGGTTCAGGTTGTTCGCCTTTGCAATCTTGAGCCAGTCCACGGTGTAGAGGTCGCCGATGTAGATGAGCGTCTCCCCGACCAGGACGGTGTGCTTGAACTTGCAAGTCACCGCCATCGCCGCCGACTGCGGGATTGCGCTTACCAGCAGGGTCAAAACCATCACGATGCTCAGCGTGAGCGCCGTCAGTTTTGAGGGCTGGTAAATCTTGTGTTCGGATTTCATGCGTTATACTCCTTTTTTAATTGCTTCCTGCGGCAGGTCTGGTGGATCTCCGCTGGAAGCTGGCCTGAGCGCATTTCAGTGATAAAGTATAGCATTGAATCAACCGTTTTATCCTTAGAGATTTGGAAAATATCGTTGTTATAATGGGGTGGTTTGCATCATTATTTTGACGAGGGACCTTCACGCAATGCAGCTCTTTTTCATCCGCCACGGTCAGTCCACCAACAACCTCCTCTACGAGGAGAATACAGGCGAACAAAATCGCAGCGAAGACCCGCCGCTCACCGAAAAGGGCCTGCGCCAGGCCGAGAAGCTGGCGGAGTATTTGCGGTCGGGGCGCAGCGGCTGCCCCGGCGACGACACCGGCGGGGGCGGGTTTGGGCTGACCCACCTCTACACCAGCCTGATGATCCGGGCGGTCTCCACCGCCGTCTGTATCGCGCGGGCGCTGAACCTGCCGCTGGTGGCCTGGCCCGAAGTCCACGAGGGGGGCGGGATCTACACGGACGATCCGGACACGGGCGAGCCGGTGGGGCTGGACGGCAAGCCGCGCGCCTACTTCGAGCGCCACTACCCCGAGCTGATCCTGCCCGACTGGCTGGACGAAAAAGGCTGGTGGAACCGCCCCTTCGAGACGCGCCTGGAGCGCCGCCGCCGCGCCGAGGCGTTCCTGACTGAACTGTTCAAACGCCACGCCGATGAATCCCACCGGGTGGGTGTGGTGAGCCACGGCGGGTTTTACAACCACTGCCTGGCGGTGCTGCTCGGTCTGCAGGACGGCCTGGCGCGCGAGCTCGCCGGCCTCCCCCTGGTTCAAGACCTCGACCAGTTGAACGCCTGGCAGCAGGAGGGGCTGTGGTTTTCGCTCAACAACACGGCCATCTCGTGCTTTAATTTCCTCCCCGGCGAGGTCAAGATCGTTTACCTGAACCGCGTCGACTTCATCCCCCCCGACCTGATCACCTGAGCGGGCGCTCAGAACTCGATCTCGGCGATCTGGTCGAAATCGAAACCGGCTTCGAACGCGGCCGCATCGTCCTCCGCCTCGCGCTCGTCCAGCAGCCCGGCCCCCTCGCCGCGCCCGCACAGCGAGCGGTAGACGCAGAAGGCGCAGCGCCGCTCGTCCTGCGTGAGCGGGAAATCCTCCATCCGGGCAATCTCGTCAACCAGGTCTTGCAGATACGCCTCGTCCTGCTCGAATTGAACCCGGCTGTACGGAAAGCGCGCCTCTTCGTCCGTGAACGCCGCAAACCAGTACACAAGCTCGACCATGCCCGGCTCGACCGGGCGCCCGCCGTTCAACCCCGCCCCCGCCCTGGCGAGCAGGTAGGGGTAAACGCGGGTCTGCATGCGCTTGGCCAGCCGCCGCCGCTCGTGCGGGCGGGCGCTGGTCTTCCAGTCGTAGATCGTAAAGCCCCCCTCCGGGCTGCGGATGACCAGGTCGTACTTGGCCGCCAGGCGGAAATTCCCCAGCGGGGCGCTGAGTTCGAACTCGACCCGCCGTTCGGAGAGCGCCAGCAAATCATGCTTTTGGACGAAGTCGGTGAAGTTGTCAAGCCAGTCGCGCAGCCCGGCCTCGCCCGCCGCACGCCGCAGCGCCTCGGGCGGCACGCCCACCAGCAATTGCTGCGCCAGGCGGTGAAAGCGATTGCCCGTTTCCAGGAACTGCTCGCGCTCGAGCGCCGGCTCGCTCTCCACCGCCGGCCAGGCGTACTCCAGCATGTAGCGCAGCTGGAAGCGCCGCGGGCAGTCTTTATAGTCCTGCAGGCTGGACTGGCTGAACTGAAAACCCTCCGGCAGCCCCGCCCGTCCGACCTCGAAAGGCGTGTCGCTCATAGCGCGCTCCCTTTCTCCGGCTGATCCCACCGCGCCTCCTGGAAGTTCTGCAGCTCAACCAGCGGCACGGCCGGGCGCAGATTGCCGTCGCGCCCGCTGTTCCAGGTGACCACCAGCTCTTTGCGCGCCCGGGTGACCCCGACGTAGAGCAGCCGCAGGCGCTCGCGCACGTAGTCGAGCCGCGCCGCGGCGGTCGCTTCGCCTTCGAGGTACCACTCATATTCATCGGCTTTGGAGGCGGCTTTCACCTGTGCGAGCGCCTCGGCCTCCAGATTCAGCTTTCCGCGCGCAAACCAGCGCTCGCTGATAAACTGGTCGCCCTCCAGCCCGGAAGGGAAATCGTAATTGTTGACCGACATCAGGTAGACCCGGTCCCATTCCAGCCCCTTGGCTTTGTGCATGGTGGCGACCACCACCCTGCCCTTGTAGCGGTCGGGGTCGAACCCTGTATCGTCGGCGCTGAAGCCGATAAACCGGCGCTCGTTGCGGGCGATCAATCCCAGCTCCTCGCTCAGCTCGGGCAAACGCCAGTTGGGGTGGGCCTGACCAGCCTGGCGCAGCAGGACCGCGAGCTTGTGCCCGATCGCCAGCTCGGCCGGCTCGCTCAGCAGGTCCTGGGCGATGGTCAGCACCAGCTGGTCGATGGGGAGCAAGACCGCGTTGTGCCAGCGGTTCGCCAGC
>JADYYC010000096.1 GCA_020853835.1 Anaerolineales bacterium | reverse complement strand
TCTCCTCCTTAGAGAGAGCCGGGAGCGGCGTACCCGGCTCTCAACGATTTAAAGCGCCATCGCGCGCTGAGCTCAACTCCCCATGTCGAAAACAATCCGTGGTATGGTCGTTGACCATGCCGGTCGCTTGCATGTGGGCATAGCAGATCGTCGACCCCACATATTTAAAGCCGCGCTGGAGTAAATCCTTGCTCAGCGCATCCGAAAGGGCGCTGCGGGGAGGGATCTCCGACGCCGCTGTCCACCGGTTGTGAACCGGCTTTCCGCCGACAAATTCCCAGATATAAGCGTCGAAACTGCCAAATGCTTGCTGAAGTCGCAGAAACGCCTGAGCATTGGTGATCGCAGCCGTGATTTTGCTGCGGTTGCGGATGATCCCCGGGTTGCCGAGCAGTTCGGCGATTTTTGCTTCACCGTACCCGGCGACGATAGCCGGGTCGAAGCCATCGAATGCGGCGCGAAAATTCTCGCGCTTGGCAAGGACCGTCCTCCAGCTCAGCCCGGCTTGAAAACCCTCCAGGGTTAAGAACTCATACAGAAGCCGGTCATCGTGAACGGGCACCCCCCATTCGTTATCGTGATAATCGATGTAAAGCGCGTCTTCAATTGGGACCCATGAACAACGGATTGGCATGTTGACCTTCCTGGAGCCAGATTATCTCAGGCGGCAGGCTTCTGCCATTGATATTTCTTGAGATCGACCCGGCCGTGCGCGTCGAAAATCACCCCTTCTTCCTCCAAAAGCTGGCGTTGAGTTTCGGCAGAAGATCCGCTGAGGCTGATTTTGCCCTGCGCGTTGATCACGCGCTGCCAGGGCACGCCCACCGGGCAACCGACCATCGCCTGGCCCACCCAGCGCGCCCCGAGGGCGCGATAGTTGTCTGGCATGACGCCGCCCGGAACCCCGACCAGCATGGCTATCTGTCCATAGGTGGCGACCTTGCCGGGCGGGATTTGCTTGACGACCTCCCATACGTTGAGCTGATATTCTTTGACATTCGGAGGCGAGATAAACCGTGACGCCATGCGCCAACTATATATACTCATTTGCAGGCTGTCAAGGCGCGATCCGGGAATCGTTTATAATCAAAGCCTGTGACTGAAAGCAGCTCAACCGCCAACCGCCAGATTGCGCGCGCCGCAGGCACGATTCTCTTCGCGTTTGTCATCAGCAATTTTGCCGGTTTGTTGCGCCAGGTACTGATTGCCAACGCGTTCGGGACCGGGACGGAGATGGAGGCGTTCAACGCGGCCAACCGGGTCGCGGAGACCCTGTTCAACCTGGTTGCCGGGGGGGCGCTCTCCTCCGCGTTTATACCCACCTTTGCGGCTTTGTTGGTCAAGGGAGAGAATCGCGAGCGCGCCTGGCGATTGGCGTCGAACATCGGCAATTCCGTGCTGGTCATCACGATCGTCACTGGCGGGCTGGCGGCTGTTTTTGCGCCATGGATCGTCCGAAACATCCTTGCGCCGGGTTTTTCCGTGGATCCATACAAAGAGCAGCTCACGATTACTCTGATGAGGTTGATGCTGCCGTCGGCCGTCATCTTTGGCATCAGCGGGCTGGTGATGGGCGTGTTGAATTCAAATCAGATCTTCCTGCTTCCAGCCCTTGCGCCGGCGATGTACCAGGTGGGGATGATCTTTGGGGTGTTGGCGCTGGCGCCGAGCATGGGGATCTACGGTTTGGCGTGGGGGGTGGTGCTTGGCGCGGGGTTGCACCTGGGGTTGCAGGCGCCAGCTTTGCTCCGTCTGGGTGGACGGTACACGCCGGCGTTCGGGCTGGGCTCGCCGGATGTGCGCGAGGTGCTGCGCCTGATGGGGCCGAGGCTGCTGGGGGTCGCGGTTGTGCAGCTAAATTTCTGGATCAACGTGCGCCTGGCTTCACAATTTGTGGAGGGCAGCGTGACCGGGGTGGTGCTGGCTTTCACTTTGATGCTCATGCCGCAGGCGGCAATCGCGCAGAGCATTGCAATTGCCGCATTGCCGACCTTTTCCACCCAGGTCGCCCAGAACCGCCTGGATGAGATGCAGCGTTCGCTCGCGGCCAGTTTGCGCGGCGCGTTGCTGCTATCGCTGCCGGCTTCAATCGGATTGATCCTGCTGCGAAAGCCGATCATTATCACGCTCTACCAGCGCGGTCAATTCGACGAGCGCTCCACCGAGTTGGTTGCCTGGGCGCTGCTCTGGTTTGCGGCCGGCCTGGTGGGGCATGCCCTGGTCGAGATCCTTTCCAGGGCGTTTTACGCCATGCACGATACCCGGACCCCGGTGCTGATCGGAATCCTGGCGATGAGCCTGAACGTTCTGTTCAGTTACACGTTCACCTGGTTATTTGCGAGAATCGGCTGGCTGGCGCACGGCGGGCTGGCGCTGGCGAACTCGACTGCCACAGGCCTGGAAGCCGTAGCGCTGCTGTATTTAATGCGCAAGCGCTTGGGCGGCATCGAGGGAAGATTTATAATCGAGGGAACGCTAAAGGCGGCAGCCGCGACCGTGATCATGGCAGCCGCGTTGATGGGATGGCGCGTGGTCGCATCGCCGGCGCGGGTCTGGGTTGACGCGCTCGGCGGGATCATGATCGGCGGGGGCGTCTTTGCCGCGGCGGCGCTGGGCTTGCGGATCAGCGAGTTTCACTCGGCGGCAAGTTACCTCAAGAAAAGACTGGTGGGATGAATTTCTGGAAACAGTTACCGGGCGCGACGAGGATTTACCTGGTCATCATTGTTTACCTGGCGCTGGTTTTATGCGGCCTGGTGTTATTTCGAGAGGCCAAAAAAAGCTGGAACGGGCCGGGGAAATTGGTCGCGCAGGTCGAAAAAACAACCGGGACGCCCGGAATAGACGGCACGCCGGCTGAACTGGAAGCCACCCGGACGATCCGCCCGGGGGCAGTCTGGCTGAGGGCACGGACCAACGTGCGCGTATATGACGGCCCGGGAGAAGCCTACCCTGGGATCGCCTGGCTGGAAGACAACCAGACCGCGGAGGTGGTCGGGACGAACGAGGAACGCACCTGGTGGGTGATCGAGCTGCCCTATTTTTCGAGCGGCAGGGGCTGGGTGCAGGGCGAACAGGTCGAGGTGAGCGATGGCGCAAACGTGCCGGTCGTTGACAATAACATCACGGCCGGGTCGCCTGGGGCGTCAACCGGGACCGGCGCCACGGCGAAGGCAATCGCAAATATCAACATACGCAGCGGGCCAGACTTGAAATATCAGAAGATCGGGACGCTGAAGATCGAACAGACCGCGGAGATTCTGGGCGTCAGCGGCGACCGGTTCTGGTACCTGATCCGGGTGCCGGACACGGATAACGTGCAGGGCTGGGTTTCACGGGATTACGTTTTGGCCCAAAACGCGGACAGCATCCCGGTGGTAGGGGAGGACTCGAGTTTTCAAGCCACGATTGCGCCAGGGGCGCCGTATGCGATCGCCCTGGCGACGCTGAACGTGAGGGCTGGCCCAAACGTGACCTTTGCGGTGATAGGTCAGCTTCAGCAAGGAACAATGGCAGAGATCGTCGGGAAAACCGCGGATGGGATCTGGTTGGCTATCCGTTTTCCGGGCGCCGCGAACGAGCGCGCCTGGGTCGCCGCGGCCTGGGTGAAAGCCGAAAATGTGGGCAATGTGCCGGTGTTGAAATAACGCCGCCCTCAGCATGATAATTGCGCCAGCATGCGCACGCTTTACCAGAGCCAAAAGATGATCTGTGCGATCAATATCCCCATAATCATCCCCGCAAACGCCTCCATGGGCGTGTGACCTAACACTTCAAACAACAGTTCTTGTTTCAATGGATGACCCGAGGCGAGATCGGTGATCATGCGGTTGATGATGACCGCGTGTCTCCCCGCCTGCCGGCGGATGCCGGTCGCGTCGTAAATGACGACCATAGCCAAAACCAAAGCTAGCGCAAACATAGGAGAGCCAAACCCTGTGGTCAAGCCGAGGGAGTGCGTAACGCCGGCGGCCATCGCCGAATGCGAGCTGGGCATCCCGCCCGTTCTGAGCAGCAACGCCCAGTTCCAGGTATGATTGCGATAATAACTGAGTAAGAACTTGATCAATTGGGCCAAAAAACCCGCCAGGAGCGCTGCAATGAGCGGCTGGTTCGAGAAGAGGTTGTTGTTGACCATTGCCTGTTATCTGTGACACCCTTCAACGGCTTTCAGCGCGCATCCTCAAACTCATCCAGGCTTTCCCCCGATAGCTGGCTCACCTTCAACTCGGCCCCTTCGAGCAATTGCGCGCACCGGCGGGCCAACAGCTTGGCTTCCTCAAAATCATCCAAGGCGTTTGCGAGGCTTTGCTCGCCTGTTTCCATCCGGGTGACAAGCTCCTCCAGGCGCTGAAAGGCCTGTTCAAACGATAATTTCTCAAACTCAGCGGTCAATTGTTCTGTGCGGTTTTCGTTCATTTGATTTCTCCTGAAGGGGAAAGGCGCCTTCGATCAGGGCTTTAGTTGTCAGCGCTGCTGGTGGATACCTGGGCAGGCGAGGTCTTTTGGACGTAATCGAGCAATGGGGCGTCCCTCTCCAGCGTTTTGCGGGCTATATCAGACAGATCCTCGTGAGAGAGATGCAGTTCAGCCAACGTGCGCTCGACCTCCGGCCCGATCTCCTGCAAGATAACGCGGTTTATCGTATTTCTGTTCGCAAGCCCAGCCGCGATGTTGGCAAATAAAATTAACGCCAGCACCATCAGCACAGCCATCACCAGCGCGCCGACCCAACTGTTGTGAGTGAGCAGAAAAGCGGCCCCGATGATCAGCGCGGCCGGGATCAGCCCAACCAGACACCCCAAATTGAAGGCCCGGGTTGTGGCGCTGTTGGCCGCGTCGATTATTCGATCATTCCACTCGACCAACCGCCGCTCCAACTCGTGGCGTGGGCCGGTTTCCGTCTCGACCAGGGTTTTATCCGTCATGATTGACCTCGTTGTGACCGTTGACGACAGCAGGGAACTCCCCGTCGTGCATTTGGATCGCGAGTTGGTCGCCGGGCGACGCCAGAAGTGCGGAAGCGAGCATCTCCCCCGATTTTCTGCGCACGACGGCATAGCCTCTTTTCAGGACAGCGGTCGGATCCAGCGCGGCGAGGCGCTTTTCGAGGTTTGTGAAGCGGGTGAATTCCATGTCCATCAGGTGGCGGCTGGATATTTCGGCGAGATGAAGCAACTCATCGAGCCGCTGCCGGTAAATCCGCAGCAGTCTGTCTGGCGTCCCAGCATCGAGGCGGGCCCCTACAGCTTCGAAAGCCCTGCGCGACTGGTTCAGATACGCGTATATCAGGTCGTCCACACGGCGGTCATAAGCTCCCAGGCTTGCGGCCAGCTCGGCCTGATCTGGAGTCGCAAGCTCGGCAGCCGCGGTCGGAGTTGGCGCACGCAGGTCGCTCGCAAAATCGGCGATCGTGAAGTCGGTTTCGTGACCGAT
>JADYYC010000095.1 GCA_020853835.1 Anaerolineales bacterium | reverse complement strand
CTCCCGGCGCTGTCGCTCCCGTGCGGTTTTGCCGATGGCGGGCTGCCGGCAGGGTTGCAGCTTGTCTCGCCGCCCTGGAGCGAGGCGCGGCTGCTCAGGGCGGGCGCGTCGTATGAAAATGCGACCGGTTGGCATTTAGAGACCCCCGATCTCGCATAAGAGACGAGATGGTTTGTCAGCCCGGCTTCCGGGCGACGAACATCATCATGTGGGAGTGGTCGCGCTTGAGGCCGGAGGGCGCTCTGGCGCCCAGGCGCTGCAGCGCCCGGTACAGCCGCCAGGAGAAATAGTGGCGCTGGCGCAGCCAAAGCCCGACCCGGTAGTCGCTCGAAAAGCCCTCCAGAAGCTGGAGATGCGCTTCTGCCAGGATCTCGAACCCTGCCAGCGCGGTTTCGCGCCTGAAATCCTGCGGGTCGAACTGGTACTGGAAGAAGTTCAAGCCAGCCGGCAGGGTTTCCGGGTTCAAGACGGGGGCGCGGGCGTGCAGGCGGGCGCGCGGCCGGTTCAGGTAGGGCACCTCCAGCAGGGCAATGCCGCCCGGGCGCAGCACTCGATAGGCCTCGCGCAGCCCCGCCTGCGGCCCCTGCTCGGAATGCTCCAGGACGCCGAGCGAGATATATCCCGCATAGGCGCCGTCCGGGCGGTCGATGGCGAAGATATCGCCGACGCGCATCTCCAGATCCGGCGCGATCAGGCGCGCGCGGGCGATCGTGTCCGCGGCGTAATCGATCCCCTCGACGTGGTAGCCGCGCGCTGCCAGGGCGCACACAATGCGCCCCGGCCCGCAGCCGGCCTCCAGGAGCAGCCCGTCTTTGGGCAGGTATTCCAGCATCAATGCTTCCTGTTCCCCCAGGTCGCCAGTGCGGGCGTTTCGGAGCATGGCCTTCAGGTTCGTGCCGCTCCAGCGGCGCTCCCAATACTCTTGCATCTCGTTCAGGCGGCGGTAAACCGCCAGGTTTGGGCCGTGCTTGAAGAATAGAACGTGATCGTCCATAAATTGCCTTTGACCAGCCTTCGATGTGTCGAATGCCCATTATAAACGCACAAGTGAAGGCGCGCGGCGTGGCGGGCCAGGAATCGAGTACAATCGCCCGGTGAGCAGCAACCTGGAAGAAAGCCGCGGCCGCCCGCTGACGCTGGGCGTGATCGCCGATACGCACATCCCCGACCGGCGGAAGGCGCTCGACCCGCGCATTCTGCCGTTGTTCGAGGCTCGCCAGGTGAGCGCCATCCTGCACGCGGGAGATGTGTCGGCGCCGGCGGTGCTGGAGGCACTGGCGCAGGTCGCCCCGGTTTATGCGGTGCGGGGCAATCGCGATTGGCTGTGGCTGGGAGGCCTGCCGCTGGTCCGCCGCCTCTCGTTTAACGGGGTGGAGGTCGGGCTGGCACATGGTCATGGGGGGTGGCTGCACTACATGCTCGACCGCCCGGTCTTCACGCTGTTCGGGGTCAACGTCGAGCGGTTGGTGGCGCGCCTGCAGATCCGCCTCCCCGGCAGCGACGTGGTCGTGTTTGGGCATACCCACCTTCCCCTCAACCGCCGCATCGATGGGCGCCTGTTCTTCAACCCCGGCTCGCCGCATTTCCCGCACCGCAGACAGCCCCAGCCCAGCCTGGGCTTGCTGCACATTGGAGCTGAGGGGGGCGTGCGCGGCGAGGTCATCGACCTGGAAGGCCGCCCGATACACCTGGCCGCGCCGGCAAATGGCAGGGTTACGCAATTTCGGACTTAAGAGTATACTCATTAGGCCTGCACCTCCGGTCATAAACCGGGCGCGGCGCAGGCGCAAGGCGAACCAACCCATCAAACGGTCAGGAGCTGCATATCAACATGAAGCGCGCAGTCAGCATCAGCATCGGCTCGTCGAAACGAAATAAGGCAGTGCAAATCGAGCTGCTGGGAGAGACGGTCAGCATCGAGCGGATCGGGACGGATGGGGACATGCAGAAGGCCGCCCGCCTCTTCGAGGAGTTGGACGGAAAGGTGGACGCGTTCGGAGTGGGCGGGACGGACCTCGGACTGCGGGTTGCGGAACGCTGGTATCCGCTCTATTCCGTCCAGCCCCTGATCGAGAACGTCCACCGGACGCCGGTGGTGGATGGGGGCGGGCTGAAATACACCCTCGAGATCAAGCTGGGGCAGTTTATCGAGGCGCAAATTGGCGCCTATGTGCGTCAGCTTGGCAAGACCGCCCTGATCACCAGCGCGGCTGACCGCTGGGGAATGGCGGTCTCGTTCCTCGACGCGGGCTATGACTGCGTGTTTGGCGATTTGATGTTCGGGGTCGGACTTCCGCTCCCAATCCGCTCGGAGCGGGCGCTCAAGCGCATGGCGGCCTTGCTCCTGCCCGTCCTGGGGCGGGTGCCGTTTGAATGGCTCTACCCCACCGGCGAGAAGCAGGAAAAGCGCGTTCCGAAGTGGGAGAAGTACTACGATTGGGCGACGGTGATCGCCGGCGACTGCCATTATATCAAGCGCCATCTGCCCGACCGCATCCCCGGCAAGGTGATCGTCACCAACACGACCACGCCCGAAGACGTGCAGACTTTCCGCCAGGCAGGCGCGGAATACCTGGTCACCAGCACCCCGGTGATCGAGGGGCGCTCGTTCGGTACGAACATGATGGAAGCCGCCCTGGTCGCTGCTTCCGGCAAGGGCCGCCCCCTGGATCACGCCGAGTTAAGCGTGCTCCTCGACCAATTGGGCATGGAGCCGCAGATTCAATTGTTGAGTTGAAACCATCCGCCCCTTCTCGAGGCAGAAGGGGTTTCTCAGGAGCGAGCGTATGGATGCAATCGTGATCGCCGGCGGCGCAGCGCAGCCCGGCGAGCCGCTCTACCCGCTCATCGGGCAAGGGCCAAAAGCCATGCTGGAGGTGTGCGGAAAGCCGATGATCCAATGGGTGCTGGATGCCCTGAACGGCGCCCAGGCGATCGAGCGCGTGGCGATCGTCGGGCTGACGGATGTGCAGGGGCTGCAATGCGCCAGGCTGGTTTCCGCCCTTCCCGACCAGGGCAGCATGCTCGATAACATCCGTTACGGGGTGCGGCGCGGTTTCAAACCCGGGGCGGGCAGCCCCCTGGTGGCGGTGGTCTCCTCGGATATACCCGCCGTTCTGCCGGAGCACGTCGATTGGGTGGCGCGCAGCGCCGAACAGAGCGAGCACGACCTGTACTATAACGTGATCAGGCGCGAGGTGATGGAGGGGCGTTTCCCCGGCTCGAAGCGCTCGTACGTGCGGCTCAAGGACGCCGAGGTGTGCGGCGGCGACCTGAACGTGATCCGCAAGTCGATCGCGACCGGAAACGACGAATTGTGGGAGAAGATCATCGCGGCGCGCAAGAACGCCCTCAAGCAGGCCTACCTGCTGGGGCTCGACACGCTGCTCCTGTTGGTTTTCCGGCTGATCACCCTGGAGGGAGCGGTCGCGCGGGTCAGCCGGCGGATCGGGCTGCGCGGGCGCGCCCTGGACTGCCCCTATGCCGAGATCGGCATGGACGTGGACAAACCGTTTCAACTCGAGTTGGTGCGAAAGCAGTTGGAGGAGCGCAGCCGGGGGCGATGAGCGAAGGGCGGAACCTGCGCCAGAGGGCGCTGCAGGCTGATCTGAGGCTTTCACGGCGCATGTGGATCGCCGAGCGGCCGGGCTTGCCGCGCAGCCTGGCGGTCCTGCTGGCGCATTCGGGCGATTCGTGGTTCTGGGGGCTTGGCCTG
>JADYYC010000094.1 GCA_020853835.1 Anaerolineales bacterium | reverse complement strand
TCCGAATCGGTGAACAGCTCGACCTGGCAGGGCTGGTTGAGGGCTTGCAGGGCGCGCACAGCCGCGGTGAGCTCCATGCGGTTGTTGGTGGTCTTGGGTTCGGCGCCGCTGAGCACTTTCTCGTGAGGGCCAAATTGAAGCAAGACCGCCCAACCGCCCGGGCCGGGGTTGGGGTCACAGGCGCCGTCGGTATAGATCTTTACTGAAGGCAGGGAAGCGTTCATCGGGTCGAGAGGCAGGCGGCGGTCAAGGAACGGGGGTGGAGGCGGCGTCGGGGCGGCTGGTGCGGGTGAGCGTGGAGGTGGGAGCGGGCGTGTGGGTGCGCGTGGACGTGAAGGTCGGAGTATGGGTGAACGTAGGGGTGCCGAACACCTCCGCCAGGTTTGAGCCCAAATGAAGCTCTGAGGCAAAGCTGTCCAGATAGGCGAGCATAGCCGGTATCTGGTCGAGGGTGAAATAGGAGCGGAAGAGCTGCGTGGCGGCCTCGCCCAGGGCAAAACGCACCTTGCGCCAGGAGGCGTAGGCCGGTTCGGCGTGAGCATAACCGGTCAGCTTGACCGCCTGACCCCACTGCGGGTGCGATTTCTCATACCCAGCCATCTGCTCCAGGGCAGCCGCACGGATTGGCAGCGCCCCCAGCGCTTCGACCATGCGCGCCTGGTTGTCCGGAAGCGCCAGCCAGCGCAGGAACAACCAGGAAGCCAGCTCCTGCGCCGGGGTTGAGGGAAAGATATAATATGAGGGCCCGTAAGAAACCAGCGCCGGGACGCCAGACGGCGAAGGATAAGGCAGCACAACCCAGTCGTCCTGGTTTCCGCTGCGCTTAAAAGCAGCCGCCAGGTCTGGGAGGTCGAGCAGGCTGCCGCTGGCAAACAGGCCTAAACGCCCCGCAAAAGCCGGGTCGGGGGTCTGGCTGCGCGATTCCCAGGCGCAGCCCTGGTCGTAAAGCTCGCGCAGAAAGGTGAGCGTTTTTGCGATCTCAGGGGTGTCGAAGTGGTAGACGGGTTGGCCTGGGCCCGGCTCCGGGTCCTTAAGCGGGTCGCCGCCAAAAGCGTAGATCCAGCTCAGCAGGACCAGGTAGTCGGTCGAGATGATATAGCCGCCTGCGCCGTCGTTGGAGCGGTCGCTGTCATGTCGCAATTGTCCGGCGGCCGCGCAGGCCTGCTGGCGGAACTGTTCGGGGGTAACCGGGGGCGCCTGGAAGCCAAGCTCGCGCGCCCAGGTCTGGTTGTAGAAGAGCAGGCTGGCGGAGCGGAAGGCTGGCAGGCCAAGACGGCGCCCGTCGACCACCTCCGGGTCCCAGAACTCGCTGTAGAAATCGGCCTGTTCGGCAGGTTCGAGACCCCATTCGGGGTCGCTTAAATAGGGCTGCAAATCGACCAGCGCACCGGTCTGATCCCAATCGAGAGCCTGGTGCTGGTAGCCGACCACAATCTGAGGGGGCTCGGATGGGCTGGCGCTGACCGCCCGATCCAGGGCGTCATAGCCCGAAAACTGGGCCGGAACGACCAGGATGCCCCACGGATTTCCGAGATTGAACTGCTCGATCAGGCGCGAGATCGTCTCGCCCCCTGCGCCGATCCAGGGGTGCCAGGCGCGCACGATCACCCCGCGCAGCTCTTCGGCGCGCACATCGAGCGCGCTCACCGGCGCAGCGGTTTGGGTCGGCGCGAGGGTTGCGGTCGCGGACGGAGTGGGCTGCGGTTTTTCAGGCAGGGCGGTTGGAGAAGGGGCCGGCGGGTTGACCGGGAGGACCGGGGGGATCGAATTACAACCCGCCAGGAGCAGAAACGCGGCCAACATGCCGGAGAGAAACCGCCTGCCGGGTAAACGAATAGGTTTCAACGCCATGGGTTGATTTTCTCGATCCTCATTGAACCAAATGCGCATCGAAGGTATAGTTTATCATCTCCTGCAGGATTTAACATTCATCTGAGCACACTCTCACTTGCCATAATGATTATTCTGCATTATTATTATTAAGGGCTGTAAAACAGGTATGCAAAAAGATTCTTAGAATATCACTGGGCTAAATTCGAAAAGGAGGTGATCGTTTATCCGCGAAAACAAATCGAAAGCCCATATTCTACCCACAATTCACACAACTATTCACATAATCAATGAATCTGTTCAAACGATTTCGGAGGAGAAATAACTCAATGAACAAGAGAATGCTTTTTAGTTTGATTTCCATGCTGGCAGTATTTGCGATGCTGCTCTCAGCATGCGCCCCAGCCGCGACCCCAGCGCCGCCTGAACCGCCCCCGGCCGTAACCGAGGCGGCGCCGGCTGAACCTGAGGCCCCCCCGGCCGAGAAGCTAACCTTCAAGGCTTGCCAGGTCACCGACACGGGCGGCATCGACGATAAGTCATTCAACGCCACCGCCTGGAAGGGCGTCGAAGACGCCATGAAAGAGTTCGGGATCGAAGGCAAATACCTCGAATCACAGCAGCAGACCGATTACGAGAAGAACATCACTGCCTTCATGGACGAAGGCTGCAATATCATCATCACGGTCGGCTTCCTGCTGGGCGATGCGACCGAGGCTATGGCTAAAGCCAACCCCGATCAGAAGTTCACCATCGTAGACTTCGCCTATGATCCGGCCATCTCTAACGTCGTTGGACAGGTCTTCGCGACCGAACAAGCGGGCTTCCTGGCCGGATATGCGGCGGCAGCCCTGTCCAAGACCGGCAAGATCGGCACCTTTGGCGGCATCCAAATCCCAACCGTGACCGTCTTCATGGATGGTTATGCGCTCGGCGCACAGTACTACAACGAGAAGCACGGCACCAATGTGGAAGTGCTCGGTTGGGACCCGTTCGCTCAAACCGGCCTGTTCACGGGCAACTTCGAAAGCACCGACGACGGGCGCACCATGGGCGAGACCCTGATGGATGAAGGCGCCGATATCATCATGCCAGTCGCTGGCCCGGTCGGCCTCGGCACCGCCGCAGCCGCCAAGGAACGCGGCAACGTCTACATCGTCGGCGTGGACTCGGACTGGTACCTGACCGCCCCCGATTACGCCAGCATCATCCTGACCTCGGTGCTCAAGAAGATGGACGCCACCACCATGCAGGTCATCGAACAGTCTATGGACGGCACCTTCAAGGGCGGCGTGATTGTGGGCACCCTGGAAAACGAAGGTTTAGACCTGGCGCCCTTCCACGACCTTGACTCGATGGTCCCGCAGGAATTGAAAGACGAGCTCGAGGAAGTCAGAGCGGGCATCATCTCCGGCGCAATCTCCGCCATACCCGGCGAGAAGCCGGCGCCCGAAGAACCTGCCAAACTGACTCCAACCGGCAAGCTGGAGATCTTCTCCTGGTGGACTGCGGGCGGCGAGGCGGACGGCCTGAACGCGATGTTCGAACTCTTCAAGAAGGAGTACCCCGAAGTCGAGATCGTGAATGCAACGGTTGCGGGCGGCGCTGGCTCGAATGCCAAGGCCGTGTTGGCGACCCGCATGCAGGCTGGCGATCCCCCGGATTCATTCCAGGTGCACGCCGGACACGAGCTGATCGACTCCTGGGTTGTCGCCGGCAAGATGGAGCCAGTGACCTTCATCTTCGAGGACAACAACTGGATGGACAAGTACCCCAAGGGCGTGATCGACATCCTGTCCAAGGACGGCGAGATCTGGAGCGTGCCAGTCAACATCCACCGCTCGAACGTGCTCTGGTACAACAAAGCAGTCTTTGCAGACAACAAACTCGAGCCTCCGAAAACCTTCGACGATTTCTTCGCCGCGGCGGAGAAGCTGAAGGCCGCCGGCGTCACCCCGCTCGCGCTGGGCGATAACGGCATCTGGGCTGCGACCCACCTGTTCGAAACCGTCCTGCTTGGCTCGATGGGCCCCGAGAAATACATCGGGCTGTGGACTGGCACGACCGACTGGGCGGGCGCAGAAGTGACCACGGCGCTCGAAAACTTTGCCAAGATGATGGGCTATGTCAACGAAGACCATGCCGCCCTCTCCTGGGACCAGGCGGCGCAACTGGTCTCCGACGGCGATGCCGCGATGACCATCATGGGCGACTGGGTGGATGGTTACTACGTGTCGATCGGGCTCACCGCTGGCGAGGATTTTGGCTGGGTGCCTGCCCCCTCGACGGATGGAACCTTCATCATGCTGTCCGACTCGTTCGGCCTGCCCAAGGGCGCTCCAAACCGGGATGCCGCGATTGCGTGGCTGACGCTGGCTGGATCGCGCGAAGGCCAGGACGCGTTCAACCCGCTCAAGGGATCGATCCCGGCGCGCACGGACGGCGACCCCGCGCTTTATGACGCATATTTGCAATCGGCGATGAAAGACTTCTCGTCGAACTCCATCGCCCCCAGTCTGGCGCATGGAGCGGCGGCATCCGAGGGTTGGGTGACCGCGATCAACGATGTCATGACGCTCTTCGTGGCCGATCTGGACGTGGCGGCCGCGCAGGCAGGGCTGGTAGCAGCCTGCCAGAGCGCAGGCGTTTGCAAGTAAGCTAAGTATCAGAAGGGGCGCCTCAGGTACTCAAAACCGCGAGGCGCCCCTTTCGCTACATCAGCAGAGCGCTCTATCGAGTTTTCACCAAGCAGCAATCCTTGGCGCTCACCCAACCGGATCAAGTGCATTGAGCGTACGTTCTACAGTCAGGCAGGGATTCCTATGACACGCACCCGAGACCGTTGGATTGCTTTTTTTCTTGTCCTCCCTTCAATCATCCTGCTTTCTATTTTTGTTTATGGTTTTATCGGTTGGACCCTGCGGGTGTCGCTCTCCAAATGGGACGGCGTCATGCCAGACTACACCTGGGTCGGGCTCGAAAACTACCGCCAGCTTTTCACCGCGGTGGGGGGCATCTCGGCCAAACGGTTTTCAATCGGCCTGTGGAACACCTTTTTCTTCACACTGTTTTTCTTACTGATCTGCGTGATCATCGGCCTGCTCCTGGCGGTCCTGCTGGATCAAAAAGTCAAAGGAGAGGGGATCTTCCGCACGATCTACCTGTTCCCGATGGCCCTGTCGTTCGTCGTCACCGGTGTGGTATGGCAGTGGATCTTCGCCCCCGGCACGGCCGGGCGTCCGCGCGGGTTGAACGCGCTTTTCGAGATCTTTGGGCTGGGTTTCTTGAAGTGGAAGTGGTACACGGATACAACTTCGATCGGGCCGTTCCACGTGGCACTGATCCCGGTGATCATCGCAGCCTCCTGGCAAATGATCGGTTATACGATGGCGATGTACCTGGCGGGCCTGCGCGGCGTCCCGGAGGAGCTGCGCGAAGCGGCGCGCGTGGACGGGGCGACTGAGATCCAGGTTTACCGCCACATCATCCTGCCCATCTTAAGCCCGATCACGCTGAGCGCCCTGATCGTTCTGGGGCACATCTCGCTCAAGATTTTTGACCTGATATACACCATGACCGGCAAAGGGCCCGC
>JADYYC010000093.1 GCA_020853835.1 Anaerolineales bacterium | reverse complement strand
GCCCCGGGGCGCAAGCCCAGGCGGCGGCCCAGGGCCCCCGCCAGCGGGGCGGCGTGGCGCGCCAGCGCGAGCGGGGCCGCCAGCGCAAACAGGGCGATGTTGCGCGCCGCCATGAACGACATGTAGGCAAACCCGGCGGTGAGCAGAAAATCGCGCAGCGCCAGCCGCCGCCGCGAAGCGCCGACCGCCCCGAACGTGATCAGCAGCAGCCAGATAAACGGCTGGACCTGGGCGGAGTGAAAGTCGGGCGGCTGCCACTCCTGGATGTACTGCTGCAGCGCCCCGATCGAAACCGTCTTGAACGGGTAGAGCAGCATTACCGGGCCGGAGGGGTTGAGGCAAACCGCCGCGGTCATCGCCAGCCCGGCGAGAGCAAGCCGGGCGGCGTGGCTATCGCGCAGCCGGGGGCGCTGCGGGTCGAGCGCCCACGAGGCCAGCGCGTCCAGCCCGTAGACGCCCGCCAGGATAAAGCCGGTGATAAACCCGCCGTGGCTGTTGGCCCAAACGACCATGAGCGCCGGCAGCCACGCCAGGCGGCGCCAGGGGCTGCCGCCCTGCTGAGGCCCGCCGGCCTCGCCTTCCAGGATCATGATGAACGCCGCCGCCAGGACAAAGGTCGCCAGGTAGGGGCGCGCCGCCCAGTAGACCCCCGAAGCCGCGGCCGCCAGCACGGTCACGAACGCCTTCAAAAAGACCCCGCCCGAGAGCGCCCGCCAGAGCAGGATGAACGCCAGGGTCACCATCCCCGCCGCCCACAGGTTCAGCCCGCCCGCGCCAAAAGCGCGGTAGATCAGCGCCATCGGGACCTCGACCAGCCAGCCGGGGTACTCCCAGGCCGCCCCATAGCGCGTGTAGGAGAAGACGTCGTGCTGTAAAATAGCCCGGTTTTCGACCATCCACTCGCCGGCGCGCAGGTGCCACCAGGTGTCGCTGTCCACCGAGACGCGCGCCGCCATCGCAAAGACCGCCAGAAAGGTGAGCCACGTGACCAGCCGCTGGGTGCTCATCGCCGCGCCTCAGGGGGTGGTCGTCTCGCCCAGCCCGATCTCGCCGGGGCGGATGAGCTGCGAAAGCGCAAAGAACACGTGGTAATCGCCGATCTGGGCCTCCTGCCAGTCCACTCCCCTGCGCTGAAACGCGGCCCGCAGATAGGCGTCCAGCTCGGGGTGGCGGGTGGTGATGTAAGCCACCCGCTCCGCCCGTTCCACCAACTCCCCGTAGGGGGGGTAGCGGTCATCGCGCGCGGTGTAGCGAAAGTCCGGGTGGTAGGGCAGGCGCGGGGTGAAGATCAGCTCCTCCTGCGAGAGGAAGGCGAGCGGGTAGGTCACCCAGTAGTTGCCGTAGCCGCGCGTTTCGCCCTGCTCCCTCAGGAACGCGATCAATTGCGGATCGTAGCGCCGGTCGATCTGAGCCGGGCTGTAGAACTGGGTCGTGATCCCGGGCGGGTATTTGAACGCCGACTGAAGCGTCCCCCAGAGCTGGTAGACGAGCACCAGCCCCGCCAGGGCGAACGCCCAGGCGCCGGCCTTCTCCTTGAGCTCGAGGATCAGGCTGGCCGCAAACAGCGCCAGCGGCGCCGACACGGGCAGGAAATAGCGCCCCGAGGGGTCCGCGCCAAAGGGGGTGAAGATAAAACCGGCCGTGAGGGTCAGGACCACCCCCGCCAGCAGGAGCTGACCGCTCTCCCAGGGCGAGCGCCCGATCTGCCGGGCGGCGTGCGCCAGCACGACCATCCAGAACAGCAGCACGAACGGCAGCAGCGGCAAGCCCAGCCAGGCGATGTCCCAGGGGGGCCTGAACCCGAGCGCGGCGCTGCCGCCGAAGAGCAGCAGGTTGAGCGCATGGCGCAGCGCCTGCAAACCGTACGGCAGCCCCTCCACGCCCGCGATCGCCCCGCCGGTCAGCTCGCGGATCAAGCCCTGCAGACCGTGACCGGCGGCGTAAACCCACCACGGCAGCGAGCCAACGAACCCGCCCGCCGCGGCCGCGCCGAGCGCCAAAGCCAGGCGGTGTGCCGGCACGGGGTTGCCCTTTCGGCGATAAGCCAGGTAGAGGGCGAAAACAAAAACCGCCGCCGGAAAGCTGTACACCAGGCTCAACCCCATCGCCCACAGCCCCAGCCCGCTCAGCAAGCCGTACAGACCCCACCAGCGCAGCGGGCCGGGGAAAACGCCGGCGAGATAGGCGTCTCGGATCTGCAGCGCGCACAGCAGGATCAGGTTGCCGATCAGCAGCGCCTCGCCATAGCCTCCCAGCGAAGCGGTGGTGTAGAGCGTCAGGTTGACGGTGGGGATCGCCAGCAGGCCCGCCCCCAGCGCGCCGGCGCGCCAGTCTCTGAACACGGCCTTGCCCAGGCCGGCCGTGGTGATCAGGAAAGCGGCGTAGAGCAGGCTCTGTACCAGGCGGATCACCCACACCTGCTCGCCAAAGAGCGCAAACCCGCCCGCGACCAGGAAGGCGTCCAGGCTGCCCATGTAGGCCTGCCCGTAGAAGAAGATCGGGCGGGCGCCCTGCAGGATGTGGCGCGCCATCAGGGCCACCACCGCCTCGTCCGAGTTGAACGTCAGCCAGTTCCCGGCGATCAGCCAGGCCTTCAACCCCAGCGCCGCCAGGAGCGCAATCAGCAGCCAGGCGGCCGGGCTGGCGAGGTTTAGCGAAGCTCTCTTCATGCCGGGCTTATTGTAAGCCAGATTGACCGGGCGGCTGATTACAAAACTGCAAAATCCGGTTGACAGCGGGTCGCGCCCGACGTATCATACCGCCAGGCTCCGGATGACCATGAGGACCGTGCGCACTGGCTCAAAGAGAATCGAATGGCTGCCGCTCTTGCTCCCGGCGGGGATCTTCCTGCTGGCGCTGATCGCGCGCACGCTGCCGGGGGCGCGCACCATCGACGATTCGTACATCACCTACCGCTACGCCCGGAACATCCTGGCGGGGGCAGGGTTTGTCTTCAACCCCGGCGAGCGCGTGATGGGCACCACGACCCCGCTCTACACCGCGCTGATGGTCGCCGCCGGGCTGGTCAGCGGCGGCGTGAACGCCCCCTTCGCGCAGATCTCGCTGCTGATCAACGCCCTGGCGGACGGCCTCACCTGCCTGCTGCTCATCCACCTCGGGCGCCGGCTGGGCTT
>JADYYC010000092.1 GCA_020853835.1 Anaerolineales bacterium | reverse complement strand
TGGGAGACGCCCCAGAGATGTATGAAAACTTCAGATATCCGCCGCACAATCATATTCGCTCGTGGCTGGGGGTGCCGCTGGTTGTGCGCGGGAATTTGATTGGCATGTTTGCGATTGATAAGGTAGAACCCAACTACTTCCGTGAAGAACATGTCGCCCAGGTGAGCGCCTTCGCCGATCAGGTGGCGGTTTTGCTGGAAAACGCTCGACTGTTCGAAAACACTCAGCGCCGGGCCTTAGAACTGGAAGCCCTGCGGGCGACTGTGGCGGATATCACGGCTGAGCGGGACCTGTCCACCCTGCTGCGAGCGATCGTAGAGCGCGCCGCAACGCTGCTGAACTTGACTGGCGGTGAACTTGGATTGTTCGATGACAAAAAAGAGACCCTGGAGATCGTCGTATCTCATAACCTTGGGATGAACGGTCAGCAAATCCATCTGAGTTTTGATGAAGGGATCATGGGCAGCGTAGCAAAAACGCTGGAGCCCACGCTGGTGGAGGATTACATGGCGTGGGAAGGACGGTCATTGCAATATACTGGGGTTGCATTGCACGCGGTTGCGGCAGCTCCATTGATCATCGGGAGCCGTCTGCTCGGCGTAATTGCTATTGGGACAATCGATCCGGACCGCCGCTTGAGCGCATCCGACATCAAATTACTTAACCTCTTCGCTCAACAGGCAGCAATTGCGGTGGAGAATGCGCGGCTGTTCGAGACGCTGCAAGTTCAGGCGGTAACGGACCCGCTGACCGGTCTTTTCAACCGGCGCGGGCTGTTCGATTTTGGTCAGCATGAGATCGAAGTCGCAATTCGAAAATCTCGTCCGTTCTCAGTTATCATGTTCGACATTGATCACTTTAAGTTGATCAATGACCGCCTCAGCCATGCGGCAGGCGACGACGTGCTTTGTGAGCTCGCGCTGCGGTGCCGGTCGATACTCCGGCGCAGCGATATCCTGGGGCGCTATGGCGGCGAGGAATTTGCCGTCCTCCTGCCAGAGACCGAGTTGGATGATGCGGTCTTGATCGCCGACCGTTTTCGGCTGGCTGTGTCTGAGAGACCGGTCAACACCCGGCGCGGCCCGGTTGATCTGACGATAAGCTGTGGTGTGACGACCGCCTGTGAAGACATTCCGGAGTTGGCTGTGCTTCTAGACCAGGCTGACACCGCCCTTTATTCTGCCAAACAGGCTGGCCGAAACCAGACGCATGCATTTGAAAAACTCAAAATTAGCTCTGCACGGTTCTGAGGATGCCATGATGGACTATAGCTCGCTTTTTGAAGCAGAGCAGCAAGAACAAGCGGTGCTGCCAAAATCACGACGTAAGTTCAGGTTCGTACCGGTTGTCGTGAGCGTGGTGTTATTGCCGGTTCTGGTTTTGCTGGGATGGTTCGGCTTTATGTTGCTTCGTCCCAGGTTGGAGGGGTTGCTCAGGTTCGTGTCGCAGCAAGCGCCTCCGGAACAGGCCGCGGTCCCCGTGGCTGTTGCGACACAAACCCCAATTGCCACACCTACGTTTGTTCAACTTCCAACTGCAACTCCGCCTTCTCCAACGGCAACCGAGCCAGCCGCCTTCTCCGATTGTTATGAATGGCAGAGTGTCTCGTTGGATCTCCTGGGCGAACAAATCTGTGTGCATGGTGAATACCTCCGGCATTTCAGGCGCGATGATGCGACCTACGTGATGGTGTTCAGCGAGGACCCTGGGACGTTTCAGGTCTGGTCCTATCCCAAACCGTTTGATTGGTACATGCAGGGGTCGGATTCAACATGTATCGTTGCTCGCGGTTGGGTGCAGACTTCGGGCGTGAGGCCGGTTATCATCCTTGGCTCGAAAGGGAGCATGGAAGCCTGCCCATAATATGTGGCTGCCCGTGCTTATCAACCCCAATAATCTCCGAAAATAGTCGCCGGATCTTCGAAGAGGCAAATCGATTTTGAAAATCACCCCTTTCAATTTTCTGATATTGCTGATTCTGCTCGTTCTGTTAATACCGGTTATCTTGTTGGCTTTGATTACCTCGGTTCCGGCGATGATCTGGTATGCGTTGGTGGTTGTCAATCTGGGGGTGATTATGCTCTTAACCTCCTACCCATGGCCGAAGAAGGTCGCTTTAGGGATGCTGGCTATGGGCGTGTTGATTTCCATGGCGGCTTTTGCCGTCTCAACTCGTTATGCAACCACGCCAGAGATCCGCAACCCTCGAGGCGAAATCCTCCCAGGAAGTATCACGCTGCTCGAGAAAGTGCGGTTGGGGGGTACGGATCAATGGATCACGGTGCGAGGGAAAAATAAAAACAACCCGGTGCTGCTTTTTTTAGCCGGCGGGCCAGGCGGGAGCGAACTGGCTTGGACGCGCCTGCACCTCGCTGGTTTGGAAGATCATTTTGTGGTGGTTAACTGGGACCAACCCGGCGCAGGAAAATCCTTCGCAGCGGTAGCTCCCACCGATCTGACGCTCGACCGATATTTATCGGATGCAGTCGAACTGGTCGAACTAATGCTGGCCCGCTCGGGGCAGTCGAAAATATATGTGCTAGGCGAATCGTGGGGAAGTTACCTGGGGGTGCGGCTTGTGCAGGCTCATCCGGAGTATTTTTACGCATACATCGGCAGCGGGCAGGTGGTGAATTTCACCGAGAACGACCGATTGGGGTACCAATTTGCGCTGGATTACGCCCGAAAACAGGGGGACGTACAAATGCTCAGGAAACTGGCCGCAAATGGGCCCCCGCCATATCAGGGTCGAGCCAGCTACATCAAGTATCTGACATACCAGAATTATCTCAATACTTACATGTATGGGGCGTCTACCAGCCAGTATTCAGACCAAAGCAGGCTGATGGAGATCATCGCTGCGCCTGAGTACAGCTTGATGGATAAGGTTTTTTGGCCGCACGGTCTGATCGAGTTGTACGCTGAGTTTTACCCCCAACTTGATGGTCATGATCTTATGCTTGAGGCGCCCAGGCTGGAGGTCCCGGTGTATTTTGCCCACGGCCGGTATGACATGGAGGCTATGCCCGCCCTGATAGAAGACTATTACGCAAGAGTAGACGCTCCCAAAAAGTCCCTGGTCTGGTTTGAAAATTCTGGCCATACCCCTCTGTACGAGGAAACCGGCAAGTTCCTGTCTATAGTGATCGAAAAAGCCCTGGCAGAGACCTATCCTACTCGGTAAAAACAGAACATGAATTAAAAAAGGACGCTCTGAGCACGTCCTTTCTTAATTCAAGCCAGATAGCCGACCCCAGTTCTTATTCAGAACCGGGGGGAATCACAATTCAAACCAGTTTATTGATTTCAGCTAAAAGCGCGTTGGCTTTTTCCTCTGTCAATCCAAGTTGAGCGGTCAGTGGGTGACCAACGATATTGCGCAAGGAAAACCCTTTCACTATACCCACCTGCGGGTTGGTCGAAAGGCCTGGAAACTGTTTCTCCAATACTGGCAGGACGCGGGGGTCTGCCATCAAGTCCCCTAACGTTGAATCGAGCGTAAACGCCATTGGATAACCTCCTGATAGAATCGTATTGATCGAACACGCGATCGGGTAGATTATACCCCGACTTGACGAGTAGATGTGACTACGCTGTCGCATGCGGGCTGACATAGTCGCCGACCGGCGTGCGGAAGGCGACGTTCAGCCGGTTCCAACCGTTGATCGCGATGATGGCGAGGGTGAGATCCACCAGTTCTTTTTCGCTAAACTGGGCACGCGCCTGTTCGTACACGTCATCGGGTATGTCACGCGTCTCTGCGATCTGGGTGACCGCCTCGGTCCAGGCCAAAGCGGCGCGTTCGCGCTCGCTGTAGCACGGGGCTTCACGCCAGACCGGAAGCAGGTACAGGCGCTGTTCGGTTTCACCCTGCGCACGCGCGTCCTTGGTGTGCATATCCAGGCACCAGGCGCAGCCGTTGATTTGCGAGGCGCGAGACTTGACCAGTTCCAGCAGCAACTCATCCAGCCCGCTCTTGTGTATTTGATGCTCGACGTGGATCATCGCGTTGAACGTTTCAGGCGAAGCGAGTTTGTAATCGATACGCTGTTTCATCATAAACCTCCGAATAAGATTGAAATAGTAAGAATATATAGTATACCTTTCATAACCTGCGCTTACAAGACCCTGGATGACGGCGGATCGTATAGATAATGAAGCGCAGGCTAGCTGACCTTAGTTGTAGGTGCGCTGTTTCCAGGTGCTTCTGGATCCTCGCCAGTAGCGCAGCGCCGAGCTCCAGGTCATGCCCAGGTAGAGCGTGGCGGAGAGGGGCAGCGCCAGCGCCCAGAGCCAAACCAGCCGGTAGAAGCGGATCGTGGGCAGGTAGGTCAGCGTCATCAGGAGATAGGCGCCGGCTCCGATGAGTTGCGTCCAGGTTTTTCCAGCCAACAGACCCAAGAAGGGCGCCCAAAATAGCACCACAAGGGCGAGCGTGGTCGCCAGGAGCAACAGGCTCGAATAGCGCAACTGGGTGAAGGCCGACCTCGCCACCATGTCCCAGATGTCGCCCAGCCCGTGATAACGGCGGCGGCTGATAACGCGCCGTGAGAGGCCAGTCCAGGTGCGGGATCCCTGGCTCTTGAACCTGGCGGCCAGGGCGCAGTCATCGATCAGCGCGCCGCGTATGGGCTCAAAGCCACCCATATCGCGCAGAACGCGGGTGTCGACCAGCATACAACCGCCGGCTGCCGATGCAAAGCGACGGCTGGGGCTGTTAGCGAGGTGGAACGGGTAGAGCATTTTGAAAAAATAGATGAAAGCCGGGGTAAGCAGGGCTTCCCAGAAGTTCCACATTGGCAGGGCGGCCATCACCGACACCAACGAACGATCGCAACCCCTGGCGATATTCAATAAATCTACGATGACGCCGGGTTCGAGCTGGATATCTGCATCCAAGAGCAGGGTGTAGCGAGTGTTTACCTGGCGGAAGCCTTGTTCGAGCGCCCAGAGCTTGCCAGCCCAGCCCGCCGGCAGGGACTGGCCCGTCAGCACGGTCAGCCACAAGCCGGGAACGCGGCGTGCCGCCTCGGCAGTCCCATCCTGCGAGCAATCATCCA
>JADYYC010000091.1 GCA_020853835.1 Anaerolineales bacterium | reverse complement strand
TTGCTCTGCCTGGGCAATTCGCTGCCGCATTTGCTCAGCGAGGCGGAGGTGAGCGAGGCGCTGCGGGATTTTGCGGCCTGCCTGCGCCCGCAGGGCGTGCTGCTGATCCAGAACCGCAACTTCGATGCGGTGCTGGAGCGCAGAGAGCGCTGGATGCCGCCCGAAGCGCATCAAAAAGGCGATCAGGAATGGCTGTTCCTGCGTTTCTATGACTTCGACCCGGATGGGCGCCTGACGTTCCACATCGTCACGCTCAGCCGCGCTGGAGATGCGCCCTGGCAGCAGAAGACGGACAGCACGCGCCTGTATCCACAGCGCAGGGACGAGCTGGTGTCGGCGCTGCACAATGCCGGCTTCGATCAGGTGACGGCCTTTGGCAGCCTGTCCGGCGACCCTTTCAACCCGCAGACCAGCGGCAACCTGGTTCTGGCGGCGCGCTTGCGGGCGGAAAAGACCAGTTGACATAGACCTTTTTTATCAGGGAGATGACATGAGTTTGACGAGGATCGAGCACGACTTGTTGGGTGAACGCGAGGTGCCAGCGGAGCGCTATTATGGCATCCAAACGCTGCGCGCGGCTGAAAACTACGCCTTTACCGGCATCCCGATCTCGCATTATCCGCGCCTGATCTATGCCCTGGCATACATCAAGAAGGCGGCTGCGATGGCAAACGCCGAGTTAGGCCTGTTGAACCCCGACCTGGCGCAGGCGATCGGAGCGGCCTGCGACGAGATCCTGGAAGGCAAACTGCTCACCGAGTTTATTGTGGACGTCATCCAGGGCGGGGCGGGCACGTCGACGAACATGAACGCCAACGAGGTGATCGCCAACCGGGCCCTGGAAATCCTGGGCTATGAAAAGGGGCGCTACGATGTGTTGCACCCGCTCAACCATGTCAACCTGTCTCAATCCACGAACGATGTCTATCCCACCGCGTTGCGCCTGTCGTTGAGCATGAAGCTCGATGGGCTGCGCCGGGAAATGGAAGGTCTGCAGGCGTCGCTGCGCCGCAAAGGAAAGGAATTTGCGGACGTGATCAAGATGGGGCGCACCCAGCTTCAGGACGCGGTGCCGATGACGCTCGGGCAGGAATTTGAGGCCTATGCTGTCATGGTCGGGGAGGATATCCTGCGCCTCGAAGAGGCGCAGTCTCTGATCCGGGAGGTGAACATCGGCGCGACGGCTATTGGCACCGGGTTGAACGCACACCCCGACTATGCTGGCCTGGTGGTCGAACGGCTCCGGCAGCTTTCAGGCGTCCCCATCAAAGGCGCGCAAAACCTGGTGGAAGCCACCCAGGATGCGGGGGCATACGTGCAGCTTTCAGGCGTGTTAAAACGCGTGGCGGTCAAATTATCGAAAATCTGCAACGACCTGCGCCTGCTCTCGTCCGGACCGCGCGCCGGTTTGGGCGAGATCAACCTGCCGGCGGCGACCCCCGGTTCATCGATCATGCCCGGCAAGATCAACCCGGTCATCCCCGAAGTGGTCAACCAGGTGGCGTTTGAAGTGATCGGCAACGACATTACGGTCACGCTGGCGGCGGAGGCGGGGCAGCTCGAACTGAACGCCTTCATGCCTGTGGCCGCGTTCAACTTGTTCCAATCGATGGACATCCTGGGGCGCGCCTGCCGCACGCTGCATGAGAAATGCGTGGATGGCATCACCGCCAACCGGGAGGTCTGCCGCGCGCAGGTGGAAAACAGCATCGGCCTGGTAACCGCGCTCAACCCGCTATTGGGATACGAGCGCAGCTCTGAGATCGCCCAGGAGGCGTTAAAAAGCGGGCGCTCCATCTATGAGATCGTGTTGGAGAAGGGCTATCTGAGCCGGGCTGAGCTGGAGGAGGCGCTCTCGCCGGAGAACATGACCCGGCCGCGCTTCTATTACCCAAAGGCTTGATAAAAATTGAGAGAAACCGTGAGAAACTGTCGCCCTGCGGGGTTGACAGATCTATTGGTCTAAAATATAATTTAGACCAGCCTAAATATTATTATTGGCTTGATTAAAGGTGAGTGATGTTCGAAATAGCAGCCCCCTGGGTTTTTGGCATCGTATTGATACTGATAGCCCTTGCTCTGGCAATTTTTTACCCCCGCCAGGGCCTGGCGGCGCGTTGGAGGGCCTGGCGGAGGTCGGTTGAGCGCCAGCAGATCGAAGACGCGCTGAAATACATCTTCAACATACAACAAGAAAACCATTCCCCCTCCGTCGATGCGCTGGCTGGCGCCCTGCGCCTCTCGCAGCGGTCGATCTTGCGCCTGGTAGCTCAGATGCAGAGCCAGAACCTGGTCGAGCAGCGCCGGAACCGGGTATACCTGACCCCGGAGGGTCAGCGCTGGGCGCTGCAGGTGGTGCGCGCCCACCGGTTGTGGGAGCGCTACCTGGCGGACGAAGCGCGGGTGCCGCTCGATCAGATCCACGAGATGGCGCATAAACTCGAGCATAAGTCCACGCTGGAGCAGATCGACGACCTGGACGCGGCCCTGGGGCACCCCAGCCGCGATCCGCATGGCGACCCGATCCCCAACGCAGCCGGGGTGCTGCGGCAGTCCTCGGATGAGGAGGGACAGGCGGTGGCGC